>JBKGXW010000103.1:0-7541 GCA_046546395.1 Halanaerobiales bacterium | reverse complement strand
GTAAAAATTAGTAATTACTATTTTTATTAATTTTTTTTTGTCAGGAAGAAGGAGATTTTCTTTTGATTTAGAATATAATAAATGTATAGAGACTAAAAATATATATTCGGATGAAATTCAGGAGAGAGACCTCATTTGAGGCGCCGAAGGAGACAAGGTTTGGAAAAACCAAAACTCTCAGGCAGAAGAATCCTGAAGGGACGAAACTCTGAACTAAATTGGACAGAGGGATTAGCTAAATTTTGCTAATCCTTTTTTTGCTGTTAGCAGTTAATATCTGTGTTTTTTATTATCATATGTCAACATCTATGGAATCTGTATTTATAATTAAATATGACATAATATAAAGTTGAGAGGATGGATGATTTTTTTCTACATACAGATTAAGCAGGAAATATCAATAAAAAGATTACAATAATAGGATATGAATTGGAGGTAAAGAATGAGAACCCCTTTATACGAAATACATCGGGAATTAGGTGCAAAAATGGTAGAGTTTGCTGGTTGGGAAATGCCGATTCAGTACAGTAGTATTATAAATGAACATCAGGCTGTAAGGAATAAGGCCGGGCTTTTTGATGTGTCGCATATGGGAGAATTTTTATTTACTGGAAGTGAGGCCTTATTAAATCTACAAAGATTGGTTACTAACGATGTAGCGCGACTGGATGAGGGTCAGATAATATATACCCCCATGTGTAATCATAGTGGAGGAATACTTGATGACCTCCTAATATATTGTATTTCAGAAAAGGAATATATGATGGTTGTAAATGCATCAAATATAGAAAAAGACTATATGTGGGTTTCAGAGAATGTCTATGGTGATATAAAAGTAGTAAATATATCTGATGACTATTCACTCCTTGCTCTACAGGGACCTGAGTCGATAAATATATTGAGGAAACTAACAGATGAAAAGCTTGAAAACATTGAATATTATTGTTTTAAGAAAGGGAAATTATCAGAGATAGATGTTATTATCTCAAGAACTGGTTATACAGGGGAGATTGGTTTTGAACTATACTGTAGTCCTAATCAGGTAAAAAAAATATGGCAGATTATCATGGAGGCAGGTAAGGAATATAATTTATTACCTGCTGGTCTTGGTGCCAGGGATACCCTGAGGCTTGAAAAAAAATTCTGCCTCTATGGAAATGATATTGATCAATCAAGACAACCACTGGAAGCAGGTTTGTCCTGGACAGTCAAGTTTTCAAAGGAGGATTTTATTGGTAAGGAAGCACTGTTGAGTTATAAAGAAAATGGTTACAAACAAAAGCTAATGGGGTTTAAACTGACAGGTAGAGGAATACCCAGACACGGCTATCAGGTAGTTGTTGGACCTGATGAGGCTCGTAGTACTGGCATTGAAGAAGGAAGTATAATTGTCGGAGAAGTAACAAGTGGTAGTTATTCTCCTACTTTACAGGAAAATATAGGTCTTGCCTACATAGACAAGGAGTATGCCAGAATAGGACAGAAAATACAGATTGTTATTCGAAATAGGTCTGTAGAAGCAGTTATAGTAGAAACACCATTTGTGTAGGTGTTTTCAGTTTTTGCATAAACTAAATGTAATTTAAGAATTAATATTTTATTTTTATAACAAATTGTGTAAAGTGTGTGTTAAAAAGTAGTGAGGATAGTAAATATTAAATAACGAAATCTCATTGATGACATTTCTGGTGTAAATAGCCAGAACTATATAAATAATGTCTATAAACATTTAAATATAAAAAATTAAAAGAAAGGGGAAATTTAAATGAATGTACCGAAGGATATGTTCTATACAGAGAATCATGAATGGATACTTGTAGAAGGGGGAGAAGCTATAGTTGGAATTACAGAATATGCTCAGCAGGAGATGGGTGATGTTATATTTGTAGAATTACCTGAACCTGGTGATGAGTATGATCAGTTTGACCCCTTTAGTGTAGTAGAATCGGTAAAAGCTGTCTCAGATATTTATCTGCCTGTTGGGGGAGAGATTACGGCAGTAAATGAAGATCTCTTCGATTCACCTGAACTCGTAAATGAGGAGCCTTTTGAAGGAGGATGGCTGGTTAAAGTTAAATTGTCCGATAAAGATGACCTGGAGACATTAATGGACCATGAAGATTATACAAGATTTCTGGAAGAAGAGGCATAATTGATATGAGTTATATATCCAATACTCCACAGGAAAAGGAAGAGATGTTAAAAACTATAGGTGTAAACAGTATAGAAGAATTATTCAGTGCGGTCCCTGAAGATGTCCTCTTTGAAGGAGAATTAAATATACCTGATGGATTATCTGAATTAGAATTATTGAGAGATATAAAAAAGAAAGCTACACGAAATATTTCTCTTGGTAATATGAATTCATTTCTGGGTGCAGGGGCCTATGACCACTATATTCCCAGTATTATTGACCATATTATTTCCCGTTCAGAATTCTATACTGCCTATACACCCTATCAGGCAGAATTAAGCCAGGGGAGCCTGCAGGCAATATATGAATACCAGAGTATGATATGTCAGTTGACAGGAATGGAGGTTGCAAATGCATCTCTGCTTGATGGCGCTTCTGCTACAGGCGAAGCGATACTTATGGCTTCACGTATTACCCGAAAAAAAAATATCATACTATCAAAATCAATTCACCCGGCATACCGTGATGTAGCCATAAGTTATGGAAAGCAACAGGGATTAAGCTTTAGTGAGATTGAAGGGGATAATACCAGAACTGATCTCGATATACTCGAGAGAGAACTTAATCAGAATACTGCTGCGGTTGTGATTCAATATCCTAATTTCTTTGGTAGCATAGAGGATATAATTAAAATTAAAGAGATGGTCAGCAATTATAAACGGACTCTGCTGGTTAGCATTGTTAACCCTATTGCTATGGCTCTTCTGCGTACACCGGGAGAGCTTGGTGCTGATATTGTAATAGGTGAGGGACAACCCCTGGGTAATGCCGTTAATTATGGAGGTCCCTATTTAGGTTTTATGGCCTGTAAAGAGAAATATCTCAGACAGATGCCCGGGCGAATTGTTGGTGCTACTACTGATGCAGCTGGAGACAAAGGGTATGTGATGACACTTCAGACCCGGGAACAGCATATCAGAAGGGAAAGAGCCACCTCCAATATTTGTACAAATGAGGCCTTAAATGCCCTTATCGCTACAATATATCTTGCTGTGATGGGCAAAAATGGACTACGCGAAGTAGCAGAACACTGTCTCAAAAAAACCCATTACCTTGCAGACATGCTAAATTCTTTACCGGGATGTAATGTGCTAAATGAAGGTGACTATTTCCACGAGTTTTTACTGGAAGTTCCAGAAGACAGCGAACTGGTATATGACAAATTAAAGGCAAAAGGTATTTTACCTGGAGTCCGTGTTCAAAAAATGGGATATGATGATAATGGTTTATTAATATGTGTGACAGAGAAGAAGAGCAGGAGTGAACTAGAGCAATTTGTCACTGCCCTGGAAGAGGTGATTGATAATGACTGAAGGAATAAATGAAGTTGTAGCTGGAAAGAAGACTGAACCATTAATCATAGAATACAGCAGTCCAGGGAGAAAAGGATATTCTCTGCCTGAAATAGATACTCCAAATAAAAATGAGGAAATTTCTAATTATATATCAAAAGCCTATCTAAAAGAAAAGGATGAAGATCTTGAATTACCGGAGGTAAGTGAGGTTGATGTGGTAAGACATTATACCCTGCTTTCTCAGAAAAACTACGGTGTTGACTCCGGTATCTATCCACTCGGTTCCTGTACCATGAAATATAATCCAAAGATAAATGAGGATATTGCCAGAATGGATATGCTTAAAGATATTCACCCCTATCAGGATGAGGATATGGTGCAGGGTTCTCTGGAGATTCTTTATCAGTTAAAGGAGTTTCTGGCAGAAATAAGTGGAATGGATGAGGTTACACTTCAGCCTGCAAGTGGCGCACATGGAGAATTAACTGGTTTAATGATGATAAAAAAATACTTTCTTAATAAGGGTGAAGAGCGTAGTAAGGTAATTGTCCCTGATTCTGCCCATGGTACTAATCCTGCTAGTGCTGCGATGGCTGGTTTTGATGTAGTGGAAATTGAATCAAATCAAGAAGGCATGATAGATATTGAAAAATTGAAAGAAGTACTTGATGATAAGGTAGCTGCTCTTATGTTGACAAACCCAAATACCCTTGGTATCTTTGAAAAAGATATTATCAAAATATCAGAATTGGTACATCGGGCTGGTGGGTTATTGTATTATGATGGAGCAAATATGAATGCAATTATGGGATATGTCAGACCTGGAGATATGAACTTTGATGTTTTACATTTCAATCTCCACAAAACATTCTCAACACCACATGGTGGAGGAGGACCGGGATCTGGTCCTGTTGGCGTGAAGGAATTTCTGAAACCATATTTACCTTCTCCATTATTGTCTGTCAGAAACAGTAAAAATAAGTTATCCTGCTCTAATAGTGAAAGCGGAAACCATCAGAATTTAAAAGTTAGTATAGATAATAAAAAGGGAACAAAAGAGCAGGGAAAATATTATTGGGATTATGACCGACCAGGATCTATCGGAAAAATACACGGCTTTTATGGAAATTATGCCGTAATGCTCAGGGCTTACTCATATATCCGTAAACTCGGGGCAGCCGGGCTTAAGGAAACAACAGAAAATGCTGTTCTGAATGCAAACTACATGAAAGCCTGTTTGAAAGACGAATATTATTTACCATATAAAGAAAACAGCCTACATGAATTTGTGCTTTCCGGAATAAATCAAAAGGAAAAGGGTTCATCTACCCTTAATATTGCAAAAAGGTTGCTGGATTATGGGCAGTATGCACCGACTATTTATTTCCCGCTGGTGGTAAAAGAGGCATTAATGATAGAACCAACAGAAACCGAAAACATTGATACACTGAATAAGTTTGTCGAAACTATGAAAATTATTTCCCGGGAAATAGAAGAAAGTCCGGAAATGGTGAAAAATGCACCGTATACAACAGCAGTGAAGAAACTTGACGAGGTGAAGGCTGCTCGAGAGCCAGATTTACGGTGGTGAATAGATAGAGGTTAGGTTAATTCAATATGGTATAGCTTTAAAGGACCGGGAAAAAATTGATTATTTCTATAACCGTTAATAATACACTAAGAGGACGTACAATTATATTCTATTGTTAAAACAACTTCATTTGTTTATAGTCATGGATACTACTACATGTCTTAGGGGGCATAATATGGTAAAGAAGCCAGGGTATAATCAAGTGGAGTTTTTCTATGTCTTAATTGATAATCATTACGATATATAGTAAAATAAACAATAGAGTTATTAAAAGAATCATAAAGAGCAAAAGACTTCAGGTGAGTGAAGGGAGCTATAATCCAAATTCTATCAGGATATCAGTGACGGTCTGTAATTAATGTAAGCAAACAGAAGTTGAGTTGAAAATAATAAGTTGAAATAATGCACTGTATAGGAGGAGAGTCGAAAGACAAAATATTTAAAGGAATTATTATTGGAGATATTGAATATGAGTAATCAGAAATGGAAGTGGTGATTTGTGAAGGAAGAAAAATATTTGCAAATGCTTGATGAGGAAAATGAAAATAAATATGAAGAGGCTCTGGACTTGCTGGCAAAAAGAGACCTTGATCAGTCAGAAAAATTATTACTGGAAATAAGAGATCATTATCCTGACTTTGTACCACTATATAACAAACTGGGTATTATTAATATACATAGGAAAGAATACGAAGAGGCCAGACAGGTATTATCTCAGGCTATAGAAAAAGATAATGAGTATGTTCCGGCAATTACAAATCTAGGGAGTCTTATGAGGGAAATGGATAACCGTGAAAGAGCCAGGGAATTATACAAAAAAGCTATTGAGATTGACCCCGAATATGGACTGGCTCATAACAATCTGGGTGTTATCTACAGAGAAGAGGGAAATTACGTAAAATCAGTAAAAAGCCTTAAAAAAGCAAGGAAGTATGGCGGCTACCATGTAGATATGTCCAGTGATAAACCATTTTATAAAGAACCGGGATGCCTATTTATTATCAGTATCCTGTTTGTAGTTATTTTTGTTCTATACATACTATTGACTTAAGTCTATCATACTAAATCATGACAATATGATTTAGTCATATCTCAGATTTTACAGACTGTTTTATATTGTTAGTTTAGCCTAAGTTTAGGTAGGTTTCATATCAATTGGTATTCCATTTAATAAATTTAATCTAGAAAATATAGATATATATATATTTAAGAGGGGAGCTTATTAAAAATGGGATTTTCAAATTTTGTTCAGCAGGGGAATAGTTTTTTGTCATCTGCATTTTTTATTTCTACAGTAATGAATATTGTATATGGTATTCTGGTTTTTCTGGGAGCTATATTGATAATTTTTATTGGCAATAAATACATAGACAAATTAATCAGTGATGAAGAGGATAAACAAATACGGAGAAAAAACACTCTGATGATGTTATTAAAGAGTATATTAAAATATACGATTTACTTTTTTACAGCTGTAATTATCCTGTCGATTTTTGGAATCCCGGTTGCATCTCTGATAGCTGGAGCCGGTATACTGGGGTTAGCTATAGGCTTTGGTGCTCAGAGTTTAGTCAAAGATGTAATTAATGGTTTCTTTATTCTCTTTGAAGATCAGTTTGCTGTGGGAGACTATGTTGAAGCAGCAGGAAAGGATGGTCTGGTAGAGGAACTGGGTTTAAGGACCACTATAATCAGGAATTTTGCCGGACAAAAACATATTATCCCAAATGGGGAAATAGGTCAGGTTACCAATTATTCAGAGGGTAAGATGAGAGTACTGGTCGATGTAGGTATTACATATGAAGAAAACCCGTCATATGCAATAGATAAATTGAATGAACTCTGTGAACAGATTGCAAAAGAGAAAGCAGATATACTTATGGAAGGGCCAAAAGTTCTCGGTGTTCAGGAACTTGCAGATTCAAGTGTAGTATTACGTATCCTGGCCAAAGTAAAACCTATGGAACAGTGGTATATGGGTAGATATATAAAGCAGAGGGTGAAAGAATACCTTGATGAAGTGGGTATCGATATTGCATATCCTCATCTAATCGTACTTCCGAAAGAAAATGAATCTCTGGAAGTAAATGTAAGTTCAGGAGGAAAGCAGGCGTGATCCTCACAACTTAAAACATAGACAAGATTTAGATAGAATTTTTTTGAGATTATTTTAGATAAAAAAAGGATAGTAACGATGTGACTGGAAAGATTTAAATATCAGGTTTAGAAAGTCGGGCTTAAGATTTGGTCTGTCAGCCTATTTTGTTGAAAGGAGATAATTATGGAATTTCGAGATTATGAGCTGGGAGATGTAGTTCGTTTCAGAAAAGAGCACCCCTGTGGTGGTGACACCTGGGAGATTATCAGGATAGGTATGGATTTTAAGGCAAAATGCACTACATGTGGCAGATTAATTATGCTGCCTCGCAGGAAGTTTGATAAGAGTGTTAAGGAGATAGTA
>JBKGXW010000102.1:0-7558 GCA_046546395.1 Halanaerobiales bacterium | reverse complement strand
ATTAGAAAAACCCCATTCAATAGATCAGAGCCCACTACCACAAACTTTTTGTTAATCCTGTCAGCAATAACACCAGCTACTGGATTGAGTAACACCATCGGGATAGTGTACAGCACTATATTCACTGCAAAAGTAAGCCCGGAGCCTGTAGTCTTCAGTAAGTAAAGGCCAACAGCAAAGGCATAAATTGCCGACCCAAATACAGAGATAAACTTTCCTGATAAGAACAAATAGAGATTTACCTGTTCACGATATCCATTTTTTCCATTCAATAATTTTAAAACTTTAGTAGTCATTTTTAAGTCCCCCTCTATAATATGTAAACCAAATAGCCTTTCCCTTTTCCTGCCTATTAGGAATACAATATTACAAGCATACATAAGAAAAGTAATTTGGCCTTATTAACTTTCTATATTTAAAGTATATAAGATGGGGGAGACTCCAGCACAATAGTTAAAATTATTTTTTTTTTACAGCGAAAAACAGAAAAGGTGGGGTTAACCCCACCTTTTTTCTTATTATTTTATGTTATTTAAACCTTCAAGTTGTCCTGACTCGAGATAATCAAAATGGTCTTCGTCCATTATTATCAAAAGGTAAAATTGATGTTAAGCTCTTATTATCCTTATTTAACTTGACACTCTTTTTGCAACAATCTGGTAGCCAAATATTTGATCACCTGGTTGAGCAAACTGTTCATATTGGCCGTAACTCTCTTCAACTTTCTCAAATTTATCTTTGTTTTCCTTCAGGATTTCATAATTAAGACTCAGTATACTTTCTCGAACCTTATTAAACCTGAAATTATGCCTGAATTTTTCAGGTACTATATTGTTTGGACCAAAGGTGTGATACATAATATAGGTAGATATCATTGTAGCCTTTCTCTTCATATATTTATCAATTAAACATGGTAAAAAACCTGTATTTTCAAAAGAATAAGAGGAAGTTCCTGAAAAGTCCATCATAATATCAACCACATTTTCCTTAAGTGGTAATGCCGGAAGATCAGCTGTAATAAATATTATCTTTGCTGTCTTCTTTGTCATTTCCAGTAACTGTTTCAAATAATAATTTGTCTCAGTATTTATATCCACACAGATATAAATAGTTTCCTCAGGAAGCTCACTATAGATCTGTCTCAGGAAAAATCCAAATCCCGATCCTGGATCCATCAAAACCTTTCCCCTGAAATCCTCAAAATTGCACTGACGCTTCATCCATTCCATATTGTGGTATAAGGCGTCTATAAATTCAGGATCTATTTCATTTATATATTTTTCAATGTGATCCCCTTCCTGCCGGAATCCATTTTCTCTATCTTCAAAATTAGTATATAAAATCCCATCCCTGATAGATAGAGACTCGCCACAATTACAATTCATGCTTCCATCTATTATCTGATTGGCTTCCACCTTTTCAGCTGATAATGATAGCTCCCCTTTACATTCCGGACAGGCGAAAAGTGATAGTACTGTAAGATCAATGCCTATCTTCTCAATATGACTATCATTGATTGACACCAGCTCAGCCATGGTTTCCTCCAGCATGTCTCTGGCTGCCTTCAATCTGGATATTTCCTTCTTAATATTCTGATACTTGCTTTTATATATACTCTGATAATAGTTATTCTGGTGATATGTACTTAACTTACCGATTCTTTTAAAGTTAAATATCTTTTTTATTTCCTGAAGAGAGAAATCCATCTCTTTTAATTTCAGAACTTCCCTGATCTGAGCCTCACATTTTTCATCATAATAATAATGACCGCCCTTTTTCTCTGGTGTTAAAAGATGTAATTCCATATAATACCTGACAGTATCATAACTGACACTATACTTATCTGCAAATTCACTTATCTTCATGTTTTATCAAACCTCTTTTTCCCTATTATCCTTAAAATATATCCCACACACATTCTTCCGTAATTATTCTACCTTATGAAGATAATATCTGCAAGTTACTCCTCCCAGAATAATTGATCAAGGGTACGATCCAGCGCCTTACAAATAGCTATACATAGCTTGAGGGAAGGGTTATAATTATCTGTTTCAATTAAACTGATAGTCTGGGAGTGGCACTACTTCCTCAGACGATATGAGACAAAAGCCAGTGTTTGGTTATCTGGCGCCCAGGAATTAACGTTCAATGACCCCTGGCCTCCAAATAATTTGACGATTGTACGGCTTTCTCCCCCTTCTGAAGACATCAATCTGATCTCTACATTTTTATTTGCAGGATGGTCTCCAGGGTCTACATCACCCTTCTTATAGCTTATAAAGGCAACTCTTTTCCCATCAGGTGAAAGATGAGGAAACCAGTTGTTTGCTTCATCAAAGGTCATCTGTGTAGGCCTGGAACCATCACTTTCCATACGCCATATCTGCATTAATCCACTCCGTACCGAATTAAACCAGATATGCTTCCCGGATGGCGAATATTCTGGACCATCATCCAGACCAACTGTATCAGTTAACTGGGTTTCATTACCACCTACTGCAGGAATTGTATAGATATCATATTGGCCATCTCTCTCAGCACAGTATGCCAGAATCTTGCCATCAGGCGACCAGCCGTGAAGATAGCTGGGGGCCATTGGTGTTATTAAGTCCGGTTCTCCTCCATCTAATGGCAAAATATAAATACGCGAACGCCCATCCTCAATAGTGTGGTGACTGACTGCAACTTTCTTACCATCAGGAGATAGAACATGATCATTATTACAATTAACAGCAATACCAGAATATATCTCATTGCTTTCTCCACTGCCCAGCTCATAGGTGTATATACGGCCATTGCTATTGTAGACCAGGTGTTTACCATCTTGGGTCCAGTTTGGTGCTTCAATCAAATCTTCGAACTCTGCCAGGACAGTACGCTCAGCTGTATTTACATTTACGGTCTCCAGAATACTGATAACTCCCCTGTCCTCTTTCTGAAATGGTGAATAGTTTGTCTTCATAAGAACTCCTCCTAGACTTGAAAGTCATAATTGCTTTTCACTTTATTTTTCCATTTCATACAACAAGTAATGTGTCTCTTCCATCCCCATGATAGCATATGTCTGCCTGGCACGCTTATTATTTCTTTCTACATATAAACGTATTCCACATAAGTCTGAATTCTCATTAACTATGTCTTCTATATGATTATATAGAGCCTTAAATATACCCTGCCGTCTATATTCTTCTAATACATAGACACTCTGTATCCACAGAAAGTAGCCATCACGCCAGTCACTCCATTCTTTGGTGATCATCAGCTGACCAACTACTTCTCCATCAACCTCATATAAATAATAGCTAGCCTTTTCAGGGTCATTAACAGCATGTTTTACACCACTAATTACTGTTTTTTTATTTAACTTCAAATTTTCTGTTTCCAGTGCCATCATACAGTTATATTCAGCTATTACTTCAATATCCCTTTCATCAGCTTTTCTTATCAAAGCTCTACTCCTTTCTTTCATACTCATTACTATTTTCAATATATTCCAACATTATTATTTTAAGATTTTTGCAGTTTAAGTCATAATGAGCTTCTATTACATTGTTTTATAGACTGTCTCCAAAATCTTCTTTAAATTTCTTTACAAGTTTAGTCTGCCAGTCTGTATCAGTCTCGAGTTTTCCGAAGAAGAAACGTAAGACCCTTGGTTCCTCTACAAAAACCAGTCCACCTATTAAATGACGATTATCATACAACCAGCAAAGACGGTCCACAGCAAATTTAACCTGGGATAATGTAAAAACTCTACGCGGCATTGCCAGACGCAATAATTCCATATTTGAAAGTGTTTCATTTCCATCTTCATCCCTCTGCTCAGACAGAGTTCCCCTTTCCATTCCTCTGATCCCACTGGCGATGTAGAACGCTGCCGCCAGAGCACCTGCGGGATACTTGCTCTGTGGGACATGTTCAAGGAATTTCATTGCATCAACGTGGCAGCCCAACCCACCTGGAGGTGTTACTACAGGAATTCCCTTTTTCTTTAGTTGATTTACCATATAGGCAATAAACTGTGGTCCCTGATTAATCATATTTATATCCATTGTCTCATCAAGACCAACAGTAATAGCTTCCATTTCCCTTACTGACATGCCGCCATAGGTAAGGAAGCCTTCGTATAATGGTAGAAGCTCTCGCATTTTGAGATACAGATCTTTATCATCAGTACAGATACCACCACCCCTGGCATTACCAAGTTTACGTGCAGAGAAATAAACTAAATCTGAGAGTTCCGCAATTGCATGGGTAATCTCTAGAATACTCATATTCTTACAGGCCTCTTCACGTGTTTTAATGAAATATAGATTATCCTGTAATAGACTGGCATCAAAAACAATCCTGATATCATACTCATCACAAACCTTACGGATTTCCTGCATATTCGCAAGGGAGACAGGTTGGCCTCCAATCAGGTTTGTACCTGCTTCTATGCGTACAAATGGTATCTTTTCAGCTCCATGTTTCTCAATAAGGACTTTTAATTTTTTAATATCCATATTGCCTTTAAAGGGGTTAGCGCTGTCTATATTTAATGCTTCATCAAGATAAATCTCTTCAACCTTTCCTCCATTTTCAACAATATGGGCCTTGGTAGTTGTGAAGTGATAATTCATCGGAACAACAGAACCGGGAGTAACTAACGTACGTGAAATAATATTTTCACATGCTCTACCCTGATGTGTTGGAAGAAAAAGCTCCATATTAAAGATTTCTTTTATTTTGCTCTCAAGCCTGGTGAATGTTTCCGAGCCTGCATAGCTGTCATCGGCAATCATCATCGCTGCATACTGCCTGTCACTCATCGCATTTACACCACTATCAGTTAACATATCCAGATATACATCCCTATTCTTGAGTAAAAATGTATTGTTCCCTGCTTCGTTCATAGCCTTCTTTCTCTCATCAATCGTTGGAAGGTTTAGCTTCTGTACAACCCTGACCTTATGCATTTCTAATGGAAAATCATCACCATGATGCAATTTGATTTTTCTTAATTCACTGGACATAATACACTCTCCTTATTAAATGTTTTTTGGATTTTTTCTTTATGAAAAGCTATATAAAAATTAACCCTTTCATAACTTTATCTTATCTTTTTCTAACCCCCTTAGTACTTAATTTTTCTGTGTGAAATAATTTAATTATTCTCTCAAATTTATCTTTTTTGAGAAATAAAAAAAGCCGTCCATTTACAGGACGACTAACTCGCGATACCACCTGAATTAATCTGTTAAAACAGATTCACTCTTTTGGAAGCAAACACTCCCTCACCAATTAACGCTGGATGACGTCTAAGCCTACATTACTTTCAGCCAGAAACTCAAGGGTGTATTTCAACCAGTGTGATTACCAGGTCTCAGCACCCCCGGCTCTCTTGGAATCACTTAAAGATTTACTTATCCCTATCGCAGTTTATGTAATATTGGATTGCTATTATTATATATTATAGAAACATTTACTGTCAAGGAAAACTTAGATTAAACATTCTGAATTATCGTATTTCCGACTCTACTATAAAATTAGACTTATATAAATACCAACAGTTAACTTTATAATTAATATAGAGAGATTACTCTTTAAAAATTGGTAGATCTGGTGGATAATAAGTAAATATTACAAATAATACCCCCAGTACAATAAAGAAAACCAGACTCAGATTATTAATTATTCCAGGCACCTCCCTATTAATTAAAACGAAGCTGATAAGCTGGCAGAGAAATGCTCCCACAATGTATGAGCCAATATCGAGCCATAGTATGGTATCACCCAGTATGGCAGTATATGAATAGAAAAAGATAACAATAAAAAGCTCCATAGCTATAATGCCAGACAACTTAGCAAGAAAAAAACTTTCTACTCTATGTATAAGATATCTATATTCAATTAGCATAAAAAAGAATAACGACCAGTACCCCAATTTCAAATGTTCCCAGACACTTTCATTGACAGCACTAATTGTTCCCACAATGGGATTCTGACCTGACCATTCGTAAGTGAAGTGAAGTAAAGAACCCACAATAATAATCCAAAAAAAACCTGCTACCTCCCAGTTAAATACCCCTTTATCTTTTTTCATAGATACCTCCATCAAAGAGATTTACTTCAAAAGTATAACTCTCTCCTATAATGTACCTGTTTCTCTCCTATCATATTCATTTTTTAAGTCTATCAGATCACTTCTGGATTTTTTTAGCCAATAATCAGATAGAGTTCATTTGTGGTCAAGCCAGATCAACATGCACTCTATACCATTCAGTTGAAATTCTGAAGTAATTACTCCAGATCCAGTTATCATCACCTAACTCAAAGGCATATACTACCTGATCAAGTCTGGCCTGTAGCAGTATTTTAAAGTCTTCTACAGATAGCAATTCATCTCCTGTCTGATCAATCTGCTCAAAGGTAGCTCCCTGCAATGTCTGTTGTTTAATCTTGTCTAAACAACTTAATAATGTCATTGTCACAGCTCATCTTCTAATTCTTTGATAGTTTTCCTGGTCCGATATATAGCATATAATAATAGACCCAAAACCAGAATTACTAAAATCCTTAAAATGCTCAAAAAATTAAAACCTAAAATGGCTGCCCTGCCCCATGAAAATCCGGTTAGTGCGTTTACGAAATTTATCGCATTGGCTGCAGCTATTATAATTAGTACCCGAAGAAAACTCTTATATTTCTGTATCCTGGAACTATTATCAGAATATATATCAGGATAAATGCATTCATCTGCTTTTGTTCTAAAATAGTGCCACCCTAAAAACTGAGTAACATGTTCCCAACCTGCATCAGCAAAAAAAGAAACATACTCGTATTTATCAAAATTCAGGCTATTACGGTAATCCATCTTATAAATATAATCTCCTGGTTCTGATTTTATAAACGTATATGAAAAAATATTATATTTCTCAAGCAGCCAGCCCTTTTGGCCCATTTCCCTTAACCATCTTCCTTCCTCTTCCTCCTGCCAGGCCCAGAACACTTTAAAAACCCTTTTTATTTTTTGCGACATATATTAAATCCCCCTTCTCTCTCTAGATTTTTTTCTAATATTCTTTTACTTTCCTCAGTCATCATTCTAATTCGCTCATATTCCAATTTCACTACTGTCTTCCCAGTCTCTGTTAAAACATAATACTTCCGCCTACTATCTACTTCTTTTGAAGGTTTTACCTGCGTTATCAAATCCTCTTTCTCCAGTTTACTCAATGCTCCATAAAGAGTCCCGGGGCCTAGCGCTACCCTACCCTTGCTTATCTCTTCTACATTCTGCATTATGCCATATCCATGGATTGGTTCCAGCAGTGAGAGCATAATATAGTATGTAGCCTCAGTTAAAGGCAAGTATTCACTCTCATTCATGACTTTATCCACCCTCCCTTAACACAAATTCTAATACACACACTTTTACCCCTTTATTGTTGTTTTTTATTAGTATCAGTTGATATATATCCTCACATCTACCCAATGAAGAAACGTATTTATTTTGAAAGATATACCATGTCATAATATATCGCGCGACAATATATCGTATTACAATGTATCGTAT
>JBKGXW010000101.1:0-7692 GCA_046546395.1 Halanaerobiales bacterium | reverse complement strand
TAGTATTGGGCAGAATATAGTGGCAGCCATTATGGCTATATTTTTTTATAGGTACTGCTTTATAGGTACTGCTTTATAGGTACTGCTTTATAGGTACTGCTTTATAGGTACGGCTTTATAGATACAGCTTTATAGTAAACTATTTATCGGTTACCGATATAGTGATTTCATTCAATTCAATAGCAGAGCCAATAGTTGCCAGTTCACCGGTTAGGGTATATTTACCTGGAGTTAACTCTGTATTAATTTCTACATCATAGTCAAGACTGTCTCCTGCTTCAATTTCTACCTGTGCCAGTGCCATGGTAAAGAATCTTCCTTCAGACCAGCGCCAGATTTCTTTATTATCCCTTTCAAGATATAGGTCATATCGCTGACCAGAACTAAAGTCAAGTTCAATAGACTCCTCACCCATATTATAGGCACGGATATGGGCTGTTATGATATTACCTCTGTCATATTCTTCCTGATTAGTATATAATCCCGTAACCAGCTTAGTGTTCTCTCCAATTCTATCAAACACTTCTCTGGCCTTCTCAATAGATAGATAAGTCCTGCCGTCAATAAGCTTTACATCACCGCTGGATCTCTGTTCCAGATTCAAGTTCGTGGAGTTACCACTATTTCTCAGGATAATCTCCTTACTTGAATAATCATAGTGTATTGACCAGTCACATTTCCCGGCCAGGTCTCTAAGTTTTAACATCTCTCTATTCTCAAAATTGTAAATCCTCATTTTTAGAGTCTCAACTCCTGTTTGTCTTTCGCGTATATTATTTTCACCAAACTGTCTGCTCTGATCATTTGTTTCTATTCCATAGGCAGCAGTAACTGTGAAAATATAAGCTATTGCTATAATTATAAATATTATTTTTAACTTAAAAGAATTCATTCAAATACCCCTTTCTTTTATCAGTTTCTTTATTCACATCTAATTCTTTGTTCAACTAATTTAATACTATCTATATTTATATTATTCTATATCCAGTATAAAATACCTGCTGGTAGATAGTGGAGTAACTATCAGATCTTCCCTTTTGATGGACATCTTGAGGCCGATAGTATATAATATTTATGAAATCTCATCTCTACTATTTTCAATTATACTTATAATCTCATGATAATATATCAATACTATAATTTCAATGATTGCAAAGGAGTAAAAAATGACAAAAAATATAAAGACCGCTTTAATAGATGGTTATCTGGACGAACCCTCCTGTCTGGGGGTTCCCCCTTATATCTCACCACATATACGATATACATATGGAGCCTTGATTGATAGTGGAATGCCAGAAGATAATATCTCCTTCTATACTATAGATCAACTGCGCGAAAACTGGCAGGAGAATCTTGCCCTGTTGGAGGAATATGACCTGGTAATAATTATTGCCGGTACTACGGTACCCGGTCATTATCTGGGTGGTAAACCTATCTCCCTGAGAGAAATTAAAGAGATTGCTAATAACCTCTACTACCCACAGAAAGTCCTTGGCGGCCCGATTACCCTGGTTATCAAGGAGCTTGAGGATTATGATCTGCTCTGCAGTGAGATTGCCGCACTGGACCTCTATGAAAGATTGTCTGAAGATAAAATTAAGCAAAATGAAATCGATAAATATGTTGGCCGCTGGGCGGTTGCCGGGGCAGCACTGACTAAAAGGCACCCTTCGTACCCCCAACTGGTCTGCGAGATTGAAACCTTCAGAGGTTGTCCACGAATGAAACACTGTGCCTTCTGCAGTGAGCGCCTGAAGGAAAAGCTATACCAGAGGCCGGTACAGGATATTGTCAATGAGGTAGCTGCATTAGCTCAGGCAGGCAATCACTTCTATAGATTGGGCTGTCAGACTGACCTCTTACTTTATCAGGCCCACAGACTTGATAATGGTGATTTCATACTGAATCCTGCGGCTGTAGAAGAACTATATTCCGGGATAAGAGAGGCTGACCCTGATCTAAAGGTACTCCATCTGGATAATATCAACCCCGCCAATATCACGAAATACCCTGATAGTATCAAAATACTGGAAACAGTAGTCAGATATAATACAAGTGGAGATGTAGCTGCTTTCGGACTTGAATCAGCCGATCCGATAGTACTGAGCAAAAACAATATAGAATCAGACCCTGAAAATACCCTTGAAGCCATAAGAATACTCAATGAAATTGGCGGTAGTAGGGAAAATGGAATACCAAAGCTACTGCCCGGAATCAATCTTCTTCACGGCCTGATTGGAGAAAGGGCTGAAACCCTGGAATTAAACTATCAGTATTTAAAAGAGATATATGATGCCGGCTTGATGCTGCGCAGAATTAATATCAGACAGGTAGTAAGTACAGGAGATTACCCTGTGGAAAATGTGAACCAGTACAGATTTAAGCTCTATAAAGAAAAGGTCAATAAGGAAATAAATAAACCCATGCTGCAGAGGGTCTTCCCCACCGGTACTATAATGGACAATGTCCTGATCGAAACACATAAGGGAAAAATAAGTTTTGGACGGCAGCTGGGCAGCTATCCTATCCTGGTCGGTATCCCCGGAAACCTGGAATTAAACAAATTTACTAAAGTAAGGGTTATTGACCACGGTTACCGCTCTATAACAGCACTTCCCTGGCCCTTTGAGATAAGAAAAGCAAGCCCAGAACAGCTGGAAGCCATCCCGGGCATAGGAAAAAAACGTGCCGCAGCCATCTTTACACAGCAGCCTGAGACTCGCAGCGAATTACAGGCTATACTGGGTAATGAATTCCCACTGGAAAAATGGCTGGACTGGTTCAATTTCTAGATTTACAAAAATTAACATCCTCCCCACCCGTTATCATGGGAGAGGTTTTCTCAGCAATATGTCGGTAATTGCAAAATATTTCAAGAGAGTCTTTTCGCAAGTATTTTTAGAATTGTTTATTATCTACCTATTGTTTATTATCTATCTCTAGATATTTATTCTTTATTGCCAAATTAATATCCTCTATTATAATCAACAAGATTTATTAATTCTTCACCATTTAGATATCTCTTAAGATTCTCAATAAATATACTTATAGCATTTTTATTATAATCTGGGTGCGCTCCAGAGATATGTGGAGTTATGTAGACATTATCCATTCCGTAAAGCGGCGAGTCAACAGGGAGGGGTTCCTCTTCAAATACATCCAGCCCTGCAGCTGCAATTGTTCTATTCTTTAGAGCCTCTATCAGGGCTTTTTCATTAACTATCTCACCCCTGGCTATGTTTACGAAAAATGCAGATTCTTTCATGACCTTAAATTCTTCCTCGCCAAACATATACTTCGTTTCTTCAGTAAGCGGGACAGTCACCACAAGATAATCCCCCATACTTATTGCCCTGTGTAAATCCTGATTGCTATATAGCTCATCTATAAAGTCTACTTCTTTATTGACCTCTCTCTTTACACCGATAGTCTTCATCTTGAATGATTTAGCTCTCCTGGCTATCTCAACACCAATACTCCCTGTACCGACAATTACAATTGTCCTGCCTGAAAGCTGAGTTACCTTCTGGTCTTTCCACAAATTTTCTTTCTGCTGATCATAGAATTCATACAATTTTCTATTATAATTAATTAGAAAACCCATAACATGCTCCGCAATAGGGTCTCCATGTATTCCACTCATACTTGCTACCCGGATACCTTTTTCTTTCAAAACTTCAACTACTTCATCATATGTATAGTCTTCTACTCCCGCACTCCAGGTTTGAACCCAGTCAAGCTTCCCGGCTTTCTGCAGCAAATCCAGATTGGATCCTCCTCCAGAAATCATAATATCCGCATCTTCTATCTCCTTTATCTGCTCCTTAAAGTCCAATTTCTTGCTGATTTCTATAGCTGAATCTACTTCGCGGATATTATCCAGATATTTTTCTTTTAAATCTATAGTAACCAATATTTTCATTTTTACTTCGTCTCCTTTTATATCTTCATTTCTCCAGCAGTAAAATATACTATAACATTATTCACATTGTCTTCATATATATTGTACTTCCTCTGATAGTATAATATCAAATTTTCTATTTTCATTTATAAAGTAAATAACATTACTTACGAAATATTAAAATCACCACTAGTAGACTAATATGTGTTAATTAATTAACTAAAATATGTTAATCAGAAACCAAATAAACTCCCCTAAGGATTTATAGAGGAGTCTATCTTATTATATTTATGAACGACATATTTATATACTTGAAAAATCATTCACAGAATCATTTAAAATACAAGCCGGAAGTTCAACCCTGCAGCAGCACCCTTCGAACTGTAGAAAAGGCCGGTTAGATCAGACACCCCTATATCCATCCGAAAATGGCCCAGGCGAAGCCCTGCTCCGGCAGATATATCAAAATCACTCTGCAGTGTTGAATAATTCATACCTATCCTTAAAGGCAGATAGGAGATACCGCTGTATTCTGCAGCTGCAGAGATCTTGTGATCAGTGTAAGAGTCTGTAAAAGCATCATCCCCATAATTAGTTATTGTATAATTCGCCAGGAAATCCAGCTTATCATTATAGTCCATCTTCCCGCCAAACTTAACAATTAAGGGAAGCTTATATTCCATCTCTTCATTTACCAGTTCTCCATCTTCCGGCGGTTCTGTAGTAACCCATTCGTCATTCGCCTCATCATACTCAAAAGTGTATTCATATTTTCTCATCTGATCGGCAGTCATGGTACCCCCGATATTGAGAATACTTATCCCCCAACTATATCTCTCATCATAATCAGAATAAACACCCAGATCAAAGGAATGGCCGACAGCGGCATCACTATAATCATCCATATCAGTATAATAGGCCACTATGCTGCCGTCATTACCTTCCAGAAAAAGATCATTGTTTTCATCATAGCCTATTTCAAAACCACCAGTACCATTATACCTGGCAAAGCCTCCGCTCAAGTAATGATAGCTTATTCCAAAATACATATTCTCTGCTTTAAAATTATCACCCCTAATTGAAGAAAGAGTCTCTTCACTCAGCTGAAAGGAGTAATTTATACCCATGTCGGAATAAAAGGCAGTCGCCCCTTCTGTCCCGGCAAAATCATATACCCCCTCTACTTCATTTCCCCTGATAATCAATCTCGCCAGATCAGGAGAAAGGCGGTATAGTCCATCATTTCTACCATTCACAAATAGAGTAACAGGCCCATAACCCATAGTACCCCCGAAAGTACCTTTAGATGCTACCAATAGACCATCCTCATCAGCTATATTTATCATATCATCTTTATCATTATCACTTATCACATCATTTACAAAGACATTATTCCAGAACTCTCCCGCAGTGTTAAATTCCATAACAAATCCATTTCCCTCTATATTAACTGCTGCGGGATTACCGTATAGGGCTTCACTACCTTCTATTACAGTAAAGTCATCTCCAAGACCAATACTCCTGGCAGACAGAGCAGCACTCACATTAATATCAAAAACTGTGCTAAAAATTGTTAGAAATACCAGACATAAGAATATATGCAGCAATCTTTTTTTCATTTAACTTCACCTCCACTGGTGTCCAGACTAGTCATTTACAGTACCTGTCAGTTTCATATAAATATGACTAAAGGAAAATTCATCCCCATCACTTAAACCATACTCCCCTTCTGGTAGTATAAGCTCCATACCTGCATAGACATTATCCTGAGTGAAAAGTGAAAAATCATCCATATTCAATTCAGCCAGAAATTCAGGATAATCTGTCCGCTGATCAATAGAAACCGTTTTGATAAGGTGTTCATCCAGGTTTCCTTCACTATACAGATAGTCCTTTATCTCATCAATGCCAGGATTGGCTGTAGACATATTATCTATATCAGCAGCATATATCCTGAGCTCTACTACAAGAGGGAAATTATTATTCAAATCTTCGATCACCAGGATACCTTTAAGCCTGTCCTTGATATCATCATAGGAGTCTTTCTCAATAGCCTGAACTGCTTCAGGGTCACCCTTAACACTAATTTCCTCAGCAATCTCGAATTGGTAAGGTATATGAACATCAATAGATTCTATACCCACTACACTGTCAGCATTTACAATAACATTCTGACCAGATATATCGTAACTACCATCAATCCTTATGGTAGTAGTGTCAGGATTTTTTATGAAATCCAGTAAATTCGGCTCCTTCTCCATCAGGTCAATATCAAAATCTAATCCGGTGTGCCCGCTGCCCAGATTAAACTGGTAATCAAGATCATCTTTTTTAACAATATTATCATTACTATCAAGGGCAGTAAACTCAACACCACTGAAATCCATGGTCATTCCTTCCAGACCAGCAATGTGAGCAATTATTTCTGGAGAGATATCTATCTTGCTCAATTCCTCTCTCAGCTCCCTGTCTATGTCGATAACTATATCATCCATATTTACCTCTTTATTAAAATCAGTCAGATTCAACTGGCTTACATCAACAGTAACAGAACTCAGTGATGTATTATTAAAACCTCCACTAATTCCAATAGTATTTCCGGCACTATAGTCAAAAATCTCACCCGTATCTGTTATCTGAAGCTGATAACCCACTTCAGTTAGACTGCTACTACTCACATCGATAGTCTTACCGGATAGAGGTATTATACCATCATTATCAGAATCAGTTAGACCGGCTATCGATAAATTATCCCAGTTAAATGATAAACCTGAAATTTGCGGTAAAGCTATTCCCAGGTTGCCGCTTCCAAAAGTGATTGATCTGATACCTTCTTCCAGGTTTAAATTATCCAACTGGATATCACCTGATATAAGCTCATCAATTGTAAGCATTGAAGTATCAATTCCTTCAACACTCTTAATTACATCAGGGAAGGTAATGCTTATAGTCATATTATCGCCAATCTCTGATGAGCCGGCTGTTGTAATACTGCCAGTAATATTTATATCATCATTTAAAATACTAAGGTTAGCTGACTTTTGAATACTATTAACTACTCCACTCATAAAAGCCGCAGGGCTGCTTGTCTCCCCGGGACCTATATCATCAAAAGACATAGATTTGCTCTGCAGACTGTTCCCGTCATTATATGTTAAATCAATAGATAAACTTTCAATAGTAACATTTTGCGAGTTATTACTGACCTCTACCACAGCCTGCTGGGCATTACCCTCTTTATCAAGTGAGGCAAAAGTAAGCATATTGAATGTTGGAGGAAGACTGAAAGTTAAAGTATCCAGATCATCAAGAGTAGTGGGGGCTGCAAGTGGCACAGACTGATCCAGAGTACCAATTATCCCGGCAACTTCTATAGTCGGCAGAGTAATCGATGCACCCTCTTCTACATCTGGAAATGTATAGTCTGTCAGTTCTGTCCCCAGGTCATATGTATTGTCACCATCCAATAAATTTTTGTTGAACCCATCCTCAATATTCGTATCATCACCAATTATATCCTGAACAGTAATTACATTATCCTCAGACCCCTTTACCAGCGGTACCTTAAGTGCTACATCCCAGGAAGGACCCAGGCCACCCTCCGGGTTGGAACATGCCGATAGAACTAGAACAGGGATTGACAAAAGTAGTAAAAATATAATAGTTTTTCTCATCCATACCACCTCTCTTTTTTTTGAATGCTTGCCAAACTGTTTTTGAATGTAAAACAGGATTATTATTTCCCGGGGACTTATTCCATTTCCCAGGCTTAGTTTCAAATCTGTAATTAG
>JBKGXW010000100.1:0-7700 GCA_046546395.1 Halanaerobiales bacterium | reverse complement strand
TTTTTTTGCTTTGTCATGTTTTCCTCATCATTAATTCTATAGCCCCATGATAGTGTCTATCACCATGACCGTAATCCAGACTATAATCTTCTTTTCGACAAACAAGTTCAAATTTATCCCCAAATAAATCCATAAGTTCATTTAAATCATAATATGTGTAATATAAATCCCTATCTTCTAGATAAAATGTACCCTCTTCTACTTCACTGTAGCTATTTTTATATGTATGAAACATGGGATCTTCTTTAGAAAAAACTCCCAAATAAATCACGCCACCTTTAATTAGACCTTCTTTCATCCTGTTTAGTAAGTTAAATGATTCTGATTTTTTAATAAAATTAAGAACCCATGTTGATAAGATTAAAGAATAAGTGTCAGCTTTAATCTCATAATCCAATAAATTGTAGCATGATAAAGTATATCGACATTCTGTTTCATTTAAAAGTCTTTCACACCTATCTATTGCAGTCCGGGAAATATCTATACCCTCTATCTCATAACCCTTTAATGCAAACTTCAATATGTTTCGACCTTCTCCAACTCCAATATCCAGTATTTTTCCCTCCGGCACTAATTCTTCATATTGTATAAGCGTATATTCTGCTTCAATTCCCCAACTATCTTTCATGTCATTATAACGTTCTTCCCAGATGTTTTCTTCTTTCATTTCTATCACCCCATTAAACAACACCATTATGTAACATTAAATACCATTATCTTTATATTATACTGATTGTATTATATCTGTCCTTTATTTGTCAATCTTATTGAAAAATTATTTTAAGTCTATTTAAAGAATGATATATACTATGAGGGTAATAATAAGATTAACTATATGAATGAAAGGATTGTTAAAATGTTAGTAAAAGACCTTATAATTAAACAGCTAGAAACTTTTGGAGTTAAACATATTTATAATTACCCCGGTGATACTACTCTCTCTTTTTTATCCTCATTGAAGAATTCCAATATCAAGCTTTTTTCTACCAAACATGAAGGTGCTGCTGGCTTAATGGCATCTGCTGAAGCAAAGTTAACAGACAATATATCAGTCTGTCTTTCCCACAGCGGACCAGGCACGGCCAATATACTAAACGGAATAGCCGATGCTGCAAGTGACCGTGTACCCGTACTCCTGATCAGCGGTCAGGTTGAAACCTATAATATCGGCACAAACTATAAGCAATTTATAAATCAGATAGAGTTAACCAACCCCCTTACGGTCTACTCCGTTATATTAATAAACCCTGAAACAACAGTAGACATTTTATATAAAGCCTTCACAATGGCTATTGCAAAAGGTGGTGTCAGCCATGTTATCATCCCTATAGATCTCTGGGATATGGAAAGTTCTGCAGTATGCAGGGAGTATCCAGAACACCTAAATATAAAGAAAATACCTGATACTAATCTTATAAATAAAGCAGCTGATATGATGAAAAATTCAAAAAGTCCAGTAATTATCTACGGCCGGGGTTGTAGGGGACTTGCCAGTGAACTTTGTGAAATAGCTGAGAAAATATCCGCTCCCCTTATATCTACCCTACCTGCGGCAGGAATTGTAGACTATGGATTTCCCTTTGAAATGGGTATACTGGGACACAGCGGAAACCAATATGCCTCAGAACTACTGGATGAATCAGACCTAATTATAAAACTTGCTGCCACCTGGTGGCCGATAGACTATACCCCCAGGCAGGCAAATATTGTACAGTTCGATACTGCTGTAGAAAATATAGGAGCATCTCATCCTGTTACCCTGGGAATACCAGGCGACATTAAAATGTCCTTAAGTAAATTACTTAAACTACTTAAGGATTTAAGTAAAAAAAGCAATCAGCAGTGGGAAGAAAAAATTACTGATATAAAAGAAAAATGGATAGCAGAGGTTAATCAGGGCTATTCCGAAAGCAAATGGCCCCTTCCACCATCTCAAGTGATAAAGACCTTCAGTAAGCTCTGTACTGAAAACGATATTATCTCACTAGACTCCGGTGACAATGTTATTTTCTTTGGTAAATTCTTCGGCAACAAGTGTCTGGATGTATTAGTATCTGGAACATGGCGTACAATGGGGTTCAGTCTGCCTGCAGCCCTGACAGCCAAAATAAATAATCCCGAAAGTAACTCAATAGCCATTACTGGTGATGGAGGACTTACTATGGTAATGAATGAACTACTGACTGCCAGGCGTTATAATATCCCCATCACAATACTTGTACTTAATAATGGAAACCTGGCCATGGAGAAAAACCGTATGATCGAAGCCGGACTTGCTCCTGAAGAAGTAGAACTGACAAATCCAGATTTTATTATGCTTGCTGAGTCCTGTGGTATTAAGGGAATCAGGGTAGATAGTGTAAAAGCTCTTGAGAAAGCCATTAAACAATCACGTAACAGTAATACTGCAATCTTAATTGATATACCTGTAGATAGCCCAATAATTCCCGGTACAAAACTTATGTAAAAATGATACTAATTAATCTACTGAAGTATGATAAAACTTTTTTGTAAATCTCCCGTAAAATTTATTTTAGTCCACTTATATTAACTTATTGAATGATATTTAGCTAAATTACACCAGAAAAACAATTTAACCTTGATTATTGTATAGTGTTATGTTAATATTAAGTAAAATATTTTCGGTATAATTCAATTTATAACTGTAATATATTTATCTCTATATAAGTCATGAGTAACTCATATCAGGGAATACTCTCTTCTCCCACAGAGATGAGAGTTTTTCTATACATATAAAATTGTATTTTAATGTAGAAGTATATACTTATACTGCGAATAGTTTCTAACTTATGAATCTTAATTTTATTTCACAGTTCTGATTCAAATACTAAAGTACTCATTGTGATTATTAATTTATGACTATATATTGAAGCATAATATAATTAATATAAGGGGAGAAATAATATGATTGATTTTAGGGAAAAACTGGCTCAATTAATTGTTGACAATTATGAGTCTATTGAAAAAGATGAAATACTTGAGTTAATTGAAACTCCACCACAGGAAGACATGGGCGATCTGGCTCTACCATGTTTTAAATTTGCACGTATTTTTCGTAAATCACCAAACATTATCGCTGAAGAAATTGCAGAAAAGCTCAGTACACTCACTTTAGCTGACGAGACAGGTGATACTGATGCCTACTTTGAAGATATCAAGAATCTAGGACCTTATGTAAATTTTTTCATTAATAAAAAACTTATTGCCAGGACAGTTATTCAGGATGTCTACGAAAAGAATAATGAATATGGCTCTTCTTCACTGGGTAAAGGTAAAAATGTTATTGTTGAGTTCTCTTCTCCTAACATTGCCAAGCCTTTTAGTATTGCTCATATCCGAACAACGGTTATAGGACACGCCCTGAGGAATATATATCAATATCTCGGTTTTAATACAATAGCTATAAATCATCTTGGTGATTATGGTACACAGTTTGGGAAACTGATTGTAGCTTTTAAAACCTGGGGTAACCGTGAGGTTGTAGAAAAAAATCCTATTCCTGAATTACTGAAACTATATGTAAAGTTTCATGATATTGCCGAAGAGAAACCAGAACTTGAAGATGAAGCAAGAGAATGGTTTAAGAAACTTGAAGACGGCAATGAAGAAGCCCTGGAACTGTGGAAATGGTTCAAGGAAGTCAGTCTAAGGGAATTTAATCGTATTTATGAAATGATGGGAATAGAATTTGATTCATATGCCGGTGAGAGTTTCTATTCAGACAAGATGTCAGGGGTAATTGATATCCTGGAAGACAAGAAATTACTTGAAGAATCTGAAGGGGCCAGAATTGTCAACCTGGATGAATATGATATGCCACCAGCTCTTATTAATAAAAGTGATGGATCTACCCTATATATTACTCGTGATATAGCTGCAGCTATTTATCGAAAAGAAGAATATAATTTCTACAATAATATATATGTTGTAGCCTCACAGCAAAACCTGCATTTCCAGCAGATGTTTAAGATACTGGAGTTGATGGGTTTTGAATGGGCTGATGATTGTATTCATATTCCTTTTGGAATGGTCAGTCTAAAAGAAGGAACCATGTCTACCCGTAAAGGAAGGGTTGTTTTCCTGGAAGATGTACTAAATAAGGCCGTTGAAAAAACCAGAGATATAATTGCAGAAAAAAACCCTGATCTTGCAAATAAAGATCAAGTTGCAAAAGATGTTGGGATTGGGGCTATTTTATTCCAGGAGTTATCACATAGTAGAATAAAAGATTATCAATTCTCCTGGGATGAGGCATTATCTTTCGAAGGTGAAACTGGACCATATGTACAATATACACATGCAAGGGCTAATTCTGTACTGGAAAAAGCCAGGAATTCTAATCAGGATGACATTACTTCTATCCCTGAAGGTGAAATAGACTATCAATTATTGACAGAAGATGAAGCATTTAAAGTAATCAAACTAATCTATACAATGCCTGATGCAATTCTGAAAGCCATGGAAAAAAATGAACCATTTATTATCACCCGTCATGTGACCGACCTGGCTCAGGCATTTAATAAATTCTATCATGAGTATCCTATCCTGGTCGATGATAATGAAATCAGAAAAGCTCGTCTGGCTCTTGTTTATATTGCCAGTACAGCAATAAAAGTGGGACTCAATCTACTGGGAATTAAGGCACCTGATAAGATGTAAGTAGTGCAGAAATACTCGTGTCAATTATGCTGTAGATTTTTAGTTTTTTGATTAGTCCGAGTTAATATATTGCATTTAAAAAGACTAATGATAAGATCATATTATAAAATACCCCGTTTGTCATATTATTTTAGCGACATACGGGGTTTAGTTTTAACTTCATTATTTCTATAATATTAATAATAGGTATAATTATCAAAACCGATATATTAGAGACTATATATTTAACTATTAGCAGAACAGATACTATTCACCAGCTAGTTCAACAATAGCTGCTGCATATATCTTTGCTATCAATATCAGGTCATCTATGGAGAGAAATTCATCCTTCTGATGGGCAAGTTCTTCTCTACCCGGGAATCCTGGTCCAAAGGCAACTGCTTTATCTATAGCCCTGGCATAGGTTCCACCACCAATGGTAACAGGTTCACTCTTATCCCCTGTATATTCCTGATATACCTTCATTAACTTCCTGACTAATGGATCATTTTTCTCAACATATAGAGGTTCCATATGACTCAATTCTTCATATTCCAGATCATATTTATCCAGGGTTTTCTTTATTTTACCCACAACTGTATCATACTTCACTGTTACAGGATAGCGGATATTCACTATTATCTCAGCCATATCTTCACTAATATTAATCATTCCTACATTAAATGTCAATAGTCCTGAAACCTCATCTTCCATCTGACAACCCATAGATTCACCATAGTACTCCATACCAATGCACTCATTATAAAAACCAATCAGATCATCTACTTTACCCTCGAGGATATCAAATTTATCCAGAAATACCATCAACTGTGATATTGCATTCTTGCCCTGTTCTGGTAAACTCCCGTGAGCAGAAACACCAAAGGATTCAATAATAATACTATTATCCTTTATTTTTGCCTCAAGATTTACTTCTTCAGTACCCTCAACATATTTATTCATTTTTTCTTTCATAAATTCCTGATAATCTGTTTCAATATCAGCTTTACAATAATCAGGTACCATATTGGGAGCATTACCACCCTTGATCTTGATGGATTTAATCTTATCTATAGTACAGTTTTCCAGTTTCTTTTTGATATTAAATGTCAGAATACCCTTTTCTCCATGAATTACAGGAAAGTCAGCATCAGGAGTGAAGGCCATGTCAGGGGTATCTTCTTTTTTCAGATAATAATCCAGTCCCTGCCAGCCGCTCTCTTCATCAGTGCCAAAGATTAATCTGACCTTTTTCTTCAGTGGCACTTCACTATCCCTGACAGCCTTTAAAGCATAAAGTGCAGCAATAGCAGGACCCTTATCGTCTATACTCCCTCGTCCATAGAGCTTTCCATCCACTATCTCAGCTCCATAGG
This sequence comes from Halanaerobiales bacterium, assembly GCA_046546395.1. GTDB lineage: Bacteria > Bacillota > Halanaerobiia > Halanaerobiales > DTU029 > JBDNGI01. The sequence goes on along the minus strand of JBKGXW010000100.1, from coordinate 1,665 downwards.
GCGGATATGACCAGTTACTACCTTCAGGAACAACATCAAGGTGACACAAAATGCCTAATATCTCATCACCATCACCCAATTCTACATGACCGGCATAGCCATCAACATTTTTTATATCAAATCCCATCAACTCAGCTATATGCAAAGTGGTTTCTAGACATTCATTGACCCCCTGTCCAAAGGGCATACCCTCTTCTGCTTCACTTTCAACACTCTTTATCTGTATAATCTTCTGAGCTGATCCAATTATTTCATCTTTTATCTCATCAATTCTATTGTTCAATTTATCGTACAATTCTATCTCTCCTCTCCTGGATATATTATGTACATAACAAGCAGTTTGCTACAAAGCTTAAATCTGTCAAAAAATTTTCACAATAAACTACTCTTCGTTATAAAATTGCTAATACATAGACTGGACATAAAAGTAATTTTAACATATCATATATATAGGAATAATATGTAGAGAAAGATCTAAAAACTAGACATTCATTATTATCTAAGATTTAACCCTGCCAGAAAGGGTGAGACCATTTTGAAGGAAACAGACACAAATTCCAGTCCTCCTGTAATACACCTTGCCAGAGAGCGTACCTATAAAGGTAATAAAGACACAGCAGTTTTGCTGATTCACGGTTATACAGGTTCGCCACATGACATGGATTTTCTAGGTCATATAATAAATCAGAAAACAAACTATACGGTTCTTATCACGCGCCTACCTGGTCATGGTACCAACAGCTCTGATTACCGTCAGAGCAGGGCCAGTGACTATATCAGAAAAGTCTATGACTCTTATCAAAATTTGAAAGATAATTATTCTACCGTTTATGTAGGCGGTCTGTCAATGGGGGGCTTACTTGCAATACTGACAGCTTCACGTTTTAAAGTGGAAAAAATATTCTTGATTTCAGCTGCCCTATATACCAGAAATCTCCTGGTCCCATTTACATCAATATTAAAATATATTTTGCCGGTAATAAAAAACAAAATAGATAACGAGCAGGATATTTACAAAAAGTTCGATACTGAAGATAAGTTAAAAATATACGAAAACTACTACAAATACACATACACCGCCCAGGTAGCAGAACTCTACAAATTAATGCGCCAGGCCAGAAAAAAACTCACTAATATCACGTCAGATACCCTGGTCCTGGCCGCCAGAAATGATGACCTCGTACCAATGAAAGCGGCCTATGCAATTAAAAGAGGAATATCATCTAACAGTACGAAATTACTAATCTTTGATAATTCCCCTCATGCTATCAATAAAGGACCTGAAAAGGAATACTGTGCTGAAATAATAATTAATTTCCTTTTACAATAAATGATTTCGTGTTCTTTAATATTTCTTTATTTTTTCTTAGTTGATTTCTCAATTTTATTTACTCTACAGTGATAAAATCCCCATAATTGGAATACTATTTGCTAGACTAGCTTTTCGAATTTGTTAACAAATTCTTTAAATGTATCAATGGCAGCCTCGATAGGTGTTGGAGTATTCATATCTACTCCAGCAATCTTTAGTACATTAATGGGATAATCTGAATCCCCACTCTTTAGGAATTCAATATATGAATCTACAGCAGGTTTCCCTTCGTCCAGGATTTTACTGGCCAGAGCTGTTGCAGCAGAAAAACCGGTAGCATATTTATATACATA
>JBKGXW010000099.1:0-7790 GCA_046546395.1 Halanaerobiales bacterium | reverse complement strand
GGTTATCTCATAGAACTTCAGAAGACTGGCCTCTGCCTGTGTAGCCAGGGTCTGAGCATCATTGATATAGCTATTTTCCTATCAGGCTATCTATTTCGTCATTCCCTGCATCAATAATGCATCAATATTTCTCATGAGAACCGCTGGCCATATAAATTACTCTTTCACATATATTGGTAGAGTGGTCTCCAATACGCTCAATAAATCTACCAACAAACATCAGGGCAGTCGCCTGCTTATCAAAGATTTGCTCCCCTTTGATTAATCCTATCATATCCTTTAGTATCTCCTGATCAAGTTTATCCAGTTTTTCATCTTCCTCAGCGACCTTCTTGGCTAATTCAACATCCATATTTACAAAGGCATCAATGCTTTCGTGGAATCTACTGATAGCCAATTCAGCCATTTCATTTATCTTTTCCAGTGAAATTATTAGTTTCTCCCCATTAATAGCAAGAACCTTATCCGCAATATTAACTGCATGGTCACCAACTCTTTCTATGTCAATTAAAATCTTGGAGATTACAATTACCATTCGCAAATCTTTACCAACCAGTTGATTCAGGACTATCAAACGTGTACTTCTATCCTCCAGATGTAGTTCCATCTCATCAATATGATCATCTCCACTAATTATTTCTCTAGCAAGTTCAAGATTTCCAGTATTTAAGGCCTTTATACTATTTCTAATAGCATTCTCTACTTTTCTACCAATCGCCAGAACATAATTATTTAATTCCCTTAAAGACTCATGACTGTTATTTTTCTTCATAAATATACATCCTTTCTTTTTTATATCAATAAATACAATGATGTAAAAGTAAATTTCAACGAATTGATCAGCTGTTGTTCTATAAATATAAATTCTTTCTTTATTATTATAACATACTATTTTACATTAAAAAATTGTTAAAGTACTTTATACATCTTCTATACTTTATAATTACCTCATCATTTTCTAAAATCCTTCCTGATTTTACTTATAGTCATATTTTCATTGACAATAGTTTATAAAATGTATCACAATATTAGTTTTTCTGCATATTCTAAATTAGATTAAACTAAAGGAGGTTATCAATATGGGAGATTATATTAGACCTCGACCACCATATCGACCTGATCCACCGTACCGACCTGGACCACCGTATCGACCTGGACCACCGTATCGACCCGAACCACCATATCGACCTGGACCACCGAGACCATAAGTCCTCATCATATATACTTCAGGATGGATAGAGGAAATGAAATATACAATATCAGCAATTAAAAAGCATACAGGCAAGATTATGAAGCAATCTCTTAAAAATTATAAAAAGTGGTGCCCCTCTTAATCGGCACCACTTACATTATAAATAGTAGAATATCTATAATTATATGTATCTAAATAATTTTATTACATCTCTATATAGATCCTTCAGTTTTTAAAAACTTCACTTTTTAATTTAATATATTCAGGGTCTTCTCTTTCTGATTGACTAATATTTATTCCTCTTCCTGTTACTGAAATCTCAATTCTCTTCCCTTCAGTAGTCCACAAACAGTATTTAGTCTTATTGACCACTCCTCGACCTAGCTCATAATCTATCTTGTCCCATTCAATTGTTTTTTTGACACCGGACAGGGTTTTTCGTAATGACATAACCTGTTCTCTGGTAATTGCTTCAATTCTCATTATAATATATCATCCACTTTCTTATGTATTTTGTCTCTATTACACTTATAATAAGTATATCATAAATAAAAAGAAATCTATAATTAATCAATAGCATTTTCATATAAGCACACTTCTTTGTTAATTCGCTTCAGGATAATTACTACTTACCCTGAAGCTTGTAAGCTAGTTTAATAGTATTCTATGAATTAATTTTTTAATTACACATTACGACTAATTCGCATGGCATTAAGCACAGCAAGTATAGCTACTCCTACATCGGCAAAGACTGCTTCCCACATACTGGCAATTCCAAATGCTCCCATAATAAGAACCACTCCCTTAATCCCGAGTGCCAGAATTATATTCTGCCAGACCACCTGACGGGTTTTCCGGGCAGTCTCAATAGCAGTTACCAGCTTTGATGGTTCATCTGTCATCAATACTACATCAGCAGCTTCAATTGCTGCATCAGAACCCAGTCCGCCCATTGCCACTCCGATATCGGAACGTGCCAGAACTGGCGCATCATTTATTCCGTCACCTACAAAGACAAGCTTATCTTTTTCACCTTTATTAGCAAGTAATTCCTCTACCTTTTCGACTTTCTGATCAGGCAGGAGTTCAGCATAGTAATTATCAAGCCCCAGTCTATTTGCTACATTTTCTGCTACAACTTCGCGGTCACCGGTCAGCATAGTTAATCTTTCTATACCCATTGTTTTTAAACTATTTATGGCCTCAACAGCATCATTTTTTATTTCATCTGTTATAGTAATATAGCCAGCAAATTTATTAGAGATTGCTAGATAAACTATAGTACCCTCTTCATCTGCCTCCTGGCAATTAATGCTCTCTCTGAACATTAATTTAATATTACCAGCAAGTACCTCCTGACCTTCAATCACAGCCTTAATTCCATGACCGGAAATTTCCTGATAATCTTCTATTTTACTACTATCTATTTCCTGATTGTATGCTTCAAGAATAGATTTTGCTATTGGATGAGCTGAATGGCTTTCAGCATATGCAGCCTTCATCAGTACTTCATCTTTGCTGTAACCATTAAAGGTCTCAATTTTATTAACAGCAAATTCACCCTTTGTCAAAGTCCCGGTTTTATCAAAGACAATCTGCCTGACATTGTTCAGTGCCTCCAGATAATTACCGCCTTTAACCAGTATCCCCTGACGAGAAGCTCTACCTATTCCACCGAAAAACCCCAGTGGTATTGATACTACCAGAGCACAGGGGCAGGAAACGACAAGGAATATAAGGGCCCTGTATATCCATTCAGAAAAAGTTGCTTCTGCTAAAAACAATGGCGGCAAGACTGCGATTGCAAGTGCTGAGTAGACAACAACTGGTGTATAGTAACGGGCAAATTTGGTAATGAATTTTTCAGTTGGAGCCTTTTTGGCAGTAGCGTTTTCCACAAGGTCCAATATTTTTGCTACTGTTGACTGTCCGTATTCTTTGCTAACCTTAACAATCAATAAACCATCTTTATTAATCATACCACTTAAGACTTCTTCGCCTGCTTCTACCTTGCGGGGAACTGACTCACCTGTAAGTGCTGAGGTGTCAAGCATAGAACTACCTTCTATAACTTCTCCATCAAGGGGAATTTTTTCTCCTGGCCTAACTATAATAAAATCCCCAATCTGAACATCTTCAGGGTCAACCCTGTGAGTATCATCACCCTTTTTCAGAGTAGCATAATCTGGCCTGATATCCATTAGACTTTTAATAGAACGGCGTGAACGGTCAACTGCTCTAGACTGAAACATATCCCCTACCATATAAAACAGCATAACGGCTACTCCTTCAGGAAACTCCTGAATAGCAAATGCACCAAGAGTTGCAATACTCATTAGGAAATTTTCATCAAATACCTGACCTCTTTTTATGTTACTGTATGCAGCCTTTAATACTGGACCACCAATTAAAAGATAGCTGGCAGCAAAAAGAACCCATTCAATAAATACTGGAATCCCGCTGAGTTCAGTTCTTACAGCTGGTATTTCGAAAAAAATTAAAGCTATAACAAACAAAACTACTCCCGGCCAGAAACGTCCTTTTCTATAACTGCTTTTCCCGGCATTACTACCACTCTGTTGATCTCCGTAGCCATCTTCAAGCTCCTGCTTTATTCTTTTATTAGCTTCTCTAACAGTGAGACCTGGTTCAATCCTATCTGCAATCTCCTGTAATTGTCTATTAAATGATGAATCCGAAATATCACTACCTTTAATATTCATTTTACTGGTTGCAAAATTCAGTTCCGCTTTATCTACCTGAGGTAAGTTATTGACTGCCTCTTCAATTTTCGCAGCACAATTTGAACAAACTAAACCCTCAAAAATATACTTTTTACTGCTTTGGGATTTTTTTCTGCTTTCCAGTTTTACAGTAACGCCATTTTCAATCTGGTCAACTAATTGTTGTAATTCTTCTGTCATATCTTCAACTTTTTCAGTATTACCCTGTATCAATATTTTACTTACCGCAAAATTCATCTCTGCTTCCAGAACATATGGAAGTTCCTGTACAGCTTTCTCTATTTTAGCAGCACAACTGGAACATGATAGTCCAGTAAGTATATATTTAGCTCTATGTTCTCTTTTGGCAAGGGTTGCTTCTGTCATATTTGCCCACTCCTTCATTTAGGTATAATAATTAATATATGTTTATTTGAATAATTGTTCATATATACATTATATATTTTTTATGAATTATTGTCAATAACTAATAGCTTAATTTCTCTTATTCATCAGACCATATTATTCTATACCTCTTTTAGAACAAATTAGTTTTAACCCTCAGTCGATAAAAAAAGTAATAGGGATATAAGTTTATTTCCCTATTACTACTTAAGTTATCTGTTGCTAATATAATTTAAACTTCTAATTTACTTAAATCACGACTAAAGTCCCATCATTAACATTAATTGTTTTCGCCATTTTTATTACTTCCTTTCTTTTTTTTACGTACGTATGATACTGCATTTAATGAAGCAACTTGACCCTGTCCAACAGCCCTGGCTAATTGATAAGGAGTACCTGTACAATCACCAGCAGCATAAACTCCTTCCAGATTGGTTTCCATGTCATTATTGACTTTGATATGACGACCTTCTATTTCAATGCCGAATATAAGTCTATCTGGAGGTGTTATCTCACGATAAATAAAAACGCCATCAACTTTTAACTCCCGTTTTTCCAGTTGGATACTATCAACAATATTTTCTCCTTTAATTGCCAGGGGTTTCTCTTTTACAATTTCAATATTAGGAAAATCAAGGTTCTCTTCAAAATCAAACTGAGGAATGAAGTAAACTCTCTCTGCTATGTCAGATAGGAATTCTGCATCTTCTATACCTTCTGAATTATAGGCAATAACAGCTACATGTTTTCCTCTATATAGGGCTCCATCACAGGTAGCACAATAACTTACGCCCCCACCTATTAATTCTTCCTCTCCTTCAATAAATTTTGTAAAGCTAACCCCTGGAGCCAGTATTACAGAATAAGCATTATATGTTCCATCCTTTGTCATTAATGTATAATGTTCTTCCATCGGATAGATATTATCAACCCTGGAATTCTTAATATTTATACCCATAGATTTTACATGTTCCAGATACTTATCTCTTAGCTCTTCTCCAGTAACATTGTGAAACCCCAGATAATTATCTACATTCTCTGCTTTGTACAATTTAGGACTACAAAACTCAGTACCAAATAACAACATATCGGTGTTCCTAATCTTTGCATTAATTGCAGCTGATAAACCAGCCGGGCCACAACCTACTATTGCTAAATCATGAATTTTATCTCCCATTTTATACACCCTCTTGTTTTAATGTCAGCAAATTATACACCATTTTTTAAGTAACGAAGATCCTCTAATTTAAAATAATTTAATCATAAATGAAGCTTAATTCCCCACAGGCCAATTTCTTCTATCTAATATTATAACCAATTGAAAGTACTCTCATTTAGTATAGTATAACTTATTCAGAAAAAAACTGTTAAGTATTTTACAATGAAAAAAATAGTTTGAGATGTTATGAATCAATACTCCACTGAACATGAATTATCAGTAAAAATGCACTATACATAAAAAAGCCCCTATAAATACATATGCCATTATTTCTGTAACATGGTTACCACACTCTACATCTCCATGTAGCGGTCTTTTTTTCTGCAAATTTTCCCCTGTTCAAATTCGCCTAAATCCGGGTAAGTTGTATTATATATAATCCTTCTATGAGCAACTGTATAACCAACTACACTACCTAAAACGATTGGAGCTCCCAGTTGTAGTCCGGTCATTTCAATTAACATAACTGCAGCAGCGACAGGAACATTGGCAATACTTGCAAAACTAGCTGCCATTCCAGCAATAATTAGTGAAATATTAAAACCGGCATTTGTACTACCTATTATACCAACCAGCATATTACCAGAGAGAGCACCAATAAACAGAGAGGGAATAACCAGTCCTGCACTTCCACCAGATCCAATTGTAAAAGAAGTAGCCAGTATTTTCGCTATTATCAGTATTAATATAAATAAAAAGTTTAAGTGACCTGTAATTATTTCCTGAATGAAATTCAAACCTGTTCCCCCTACCTGGGGCAAAAGAAACATTAATAAACCTGTAAGGATACCGCCAATTGCAGGATTTAAATTATATCCTTTATAACTATATTTCTTTTCCTTAAAAAAAACTCTTATCACATCAAAAAGATCCATGAACAATAATGCAGCCAACCCTGCAAGAACACCAGTTAAAATAAACCATGGGACATTGGGCAACTCAGGTAAAACTTCAGGTATATTAAACAAAGAACCTGCACTCCCCAATCTACTATATATAATATACCCCATTGTACTGGATAGAATTGCAGGAAATAATTCTGGATAGTGTAATGTGGAACGATATAAGACTTCGACTACAAAAATTCCTGCTCCCAGCGGGGAATGAAAAATGGCTCCCAGGGCTCCTGCTGCCCCACAAATTGTCAGGATACGTATATCCTCCCTGGATATTATATTACGTACTAAAGGTATTCTAGAAATAACACTTCCCAAACTACCACCAATCATCACCAGTGGTCCCTCATAACCTCCACTACCCTGAAATCCCAGAGTAAAAGCAGAAGATACAATTTTGCTTAGATATGTTTTGAATTTCAGAAAACCATCATTACTATTGACAGAATTAATATAGTGATTAGTTCCGAACCCTTCGGCATACCGATCCCAGATATAAATAACAGAAACCAGTAAACCACCAACTATCGGAGCGCTCCACAGTGGAAAATATACACTGATTTTTGTTACTTTTTTTATAAGTTCTTTCAATAGGTAAGTTGAAAATCCACCACCAATACCAACAATTATAGAAAGACTAATCCATTTTACTAAATAAATCCAGATATATTTATATAAGAACATTAAAAATACCCCCACTAGTTATAGATTCTTATACTTATTAAAAGCCTTATGGAGAACATACTTTAATTTTTTGGAGACGGTCTCATGTAGAGAAACCGTCTCCTTACAAATTTTTCATAAGTTAATTATCCTGTTTATTACTTATTTAAATACATCGGTTACAAAACCCTTTTCACCTTCCCATTTCTCATCAAATGCAGCTACTTTAACATAATCAACATTTTCACTCAATCTTTCCATTTCTGAAAAGTGTTCATCATACATAAAGTCTTTTTCATAGTTAACTCCATAAACTAATTTAACATCCTTATGATTGTTTTCTTTTTCTATAACATCCTGGACCATGGGCACGAAAGGAGGAATTCAACCCTTTCAGGTTCCTTAAATCTGAAGATATATTCTCTAGTATCCTGCAAAATCTCTAATGTCAGCAATAATAGCTGTAATAACCTGTCTATCTTCATAACCTTCATTACTAGTCTCTTCCATAATATTTATGGCTTTTTCTTCATTAACTAACGAAAGTATCCCTGCTGGACAATTCTCTACACATGTGGAACAGCGAATACATACTTCATGGTCAAACTGGTTTTTATCTGAAAAATCAGTATATGGTGTTAGCTGCATGGGGCATACTCTGGCACATTTACCGCAGGAATGACACATTTCCT
>JBKGXW010000098.1:0-7872 GCA_046546395.1 Halanaerobiales bacterium | reverse complement strand
TGTCCGGTAAGTGTTCTGTCTGTGGTAATTTTGATCCTGTAGATATACTTTTACAGGGTTCGACAGATCAAGTTAGAACTGCGGTTAATGACTGTATAGAGCTTGGAGATGAAACAACATTTATAGCAGCAGGATGTGAAGTACCTAAAGACACACCATATGAAAATATGTATGAGATGAAAAGGACATTGAAAGGTTTTTAGTCGTGAAAAAGATATCATCAGAGGAGTTATTTTTGGGAAAGTTATTAAATGAAATTTCTGAAGCCTTACAGGCTGGTGATCTCCATACTGTACAGACAAAGGTCAAAGAGAGACAGATGCCTATTCAAGGGATGCTGTGTATAATACAGTTGCCAGAGAAAGGTAAATTATACGGGAGGAGCTTTAAATGACGTTACAGCTTGATATCTATCTAGAAAACACTGTTATACCGATACAGGTAGAAAAAGGTCAAAACCTATTACAAATATTAGGTGAAAATAACTTCAGTATTAGTTCCCCCTGTGGTGGAAATAAAAGCTGCGGGAAATGCAAAGTGAAACTGATTGCTGGTGAAGTTCCTTTAACTGATTCAGAGAGAGAATTATTGAGTTCTACTGAGATAGAGAAGGGTATTCGTTTAGCCTGCTGTCTTGAACTATATGACAATCTGGCAATCGAGCTAATAGAAGAGGGTCAGATACAGATAGTAACTACTGGAATACGTCGCCCTATAGAATTTGACCCGATAATTCAAATTGACTATTTTAATAATGATCAGATCGGAAAAGACAATAATCAGTCTTATCTTGATTTGCTTTACAAAAAAAGCTCTACAGATAATATTAGACTGTCGAATCTACAGGAATTGGCTAATTTAACTGACAGTGAGGGTTTTTATATCTTATCTTCACAAAACGAAGTTTTAGCTGTATCTCAACAATCTTTCAATAATGTATATGGTTTGGCTGTGGATATAGGTACTACTACAGTTGCAGTTTATCTAATGGATTTGATTACGGGTAAAGAAGTGGATGTGGAATCTTTTCATAATCCCCAGAAAAAATTCGGTGCTGATGTAATATCGAGGATTAATTATTCACAGAAAAATGGTTCAGTTCAAGAAGTGCAGGATACTCTAGTCAAAGCAATGAATCAAGCAATAAAAAAATTATCTGTCAGGAATGATATAAGTCGGGATAATATCTATATACTGACGGCAGTTGGTAATACAACAATGCTCCATTTCTTCCTTGCGGTAAATCCAGTGAGTATAGGCAGAACGCCCTATAGACCAGTTTTTACAGATTTACAGGAAGTACCTGCTGCCAGTATAAATATAGATATAAATCCCCAGGGAATAGTACAGGTATTACCAGCGGTCTCGGGATATGTTGGCTCAGATATTATTGCTAATCTATTAATTTCAGACTTTGCAAGTAATAAATGGAATCTATTAATTGATGTAGGTACTAATGGAGAGATTGTACTTGGTAATAAGCATATAATGTTAGCATGTTCTGCTGCTGCCGGTCCTGCTTTTGAAGGTGCTAATATAAGTTTTGGTGTTGCTGGTGTACCAGGGGCAGTATCTAAATTCAGGATTACAGAGGAAAAAGAATTTACATATCAGACAATAGACGCTAAGAAAGCTATAGGAATCTGTGGTTCTGGTTTAATTGATATTATAGCTGAAATGCTTGGATACAATATAATAACAAGTACAGGGGCTTTTAACCAGGAAATTGATCAGTCTTTTTTAAGTAAGATAAGTAATTATAAGGACATGAAGGCATTAAAAATATTGAACTCTGATGATAGCGCTTTAGACAGTCCTATATATTTAACCCAGAAAGATGTAAGGGAAGTTCAATTAGCTAAAGGAGCAATTGCTGCCGGTATTAAAATATTACTTAAAGAGGCTGGTATTAAGTATGAGGATATTGAGAAGATTTATTTAGCAGGTGGTTTTGGTAGTTTTGTAAATGCAGAAAATGCCTGTAAAATTGGTATGCTACCCAAAAATATGGAAGAGAAAATTATTAAGATCGGTAATGGTGCCGGGCTTGGAGCTAAGGCGTTCTTGCTTGATAAAAAGCAGTATGATAAAATTGAAAATATAATTAATAGAATAGAATATATAGAGCTTTCTCTTCGTCTGGATTTTCAGAATGAATTCATGATGTCAATGGAATTTTAGAGGTGAAAAAATGACGACGGTTATAAAAAGAATTCCTTATAAATTAGATATAAACCAATTAAAAAAATCTTTAATGATTAATAATCAGCCAGATGAGGAAACGTTAATTCAAATGGTAACAGAGCTTGATATGATTGCTAATTTAAAGGCAATATATCGGGAAGGATATATTACTGAGAAGAGTGAAGACTATATTGTTATTGATAATCAAAAATTGTCCAGTCGAATATTGAGAAAAAATATAACAGATGCCAATCGAGTATTTATTTATATAATAACTGTTGGCCGGGAAATTCAAGATTGGGCTGATGGTAAAAATAATATTCTTGAATCCTTCTGGGCAGATGAAATACAGAAAATGTTATTAGATTCTGCCGTGGATTTTATTTATGCAAAATTAGATCAATTAATTGGAAGTGAAATTGTCTCTGAGATGAATCCAGGTTCTTTACGGGACTGGCCTATTCAGGAGCAGAGCAAGATTTTTTCCCTTCTTGGTGATGTGGAAAATGAAATTGGTGTTAAACTAACAGACAGCTTTTTGATGTTGCCAGCAAAAACAGTTTCAGGGATAAGATTTTCTACTAAATCGGAGTTTAAGAATTGTCAATTATGTCAGAGAGACAATTGTCCTGGACGAAGAACGCCATTTGATCAGGAACTGATGGATAGAATAAATAGTATATAGAAATATTGCTAGTTTAATAACTGAATTAACTGACATGAGCCTTATTAACAGCTACTAAAGACTTATTTGAGCACTTACTTTAATAAGACAGTGAGATCATCTTATCTTGCATTCCCGGGGGTGACCACAGTCTTGAAATGTGACAAACTTATAATAAAATAACTATAGAATCTAATCGCTTAGAAAATCTTTTAAAATATAGGTAAGTAAATGCTGTTATTTATACTCTTTTGTATAGAGCGGGGGTTTGAAAAGTGAATTACATAACTCTGAATGTCGACCAGGCTAGATATAAGATAAATAAAGAAATATATGGCCACTTTACTGAACATCTGGGGCGATGTATCTATGGTGGTTTATGGGTAGGGGTAGAATCTGATATCCCCAATACCAACGGTATCAGGAGGGATGTTGTAGAAGCATTAAGGAAGATAAATATTCCGGTACTGCGCTGGCCGGGTGGTTGTTTTGCAGATGAATACCACTGGAAAGATGGTATTGGACCTCGTCATACCAGAAAGAGAAATGTTAATACATATTGGGGGAGGATAGAAGAGAATAATCATTTTGGCACCCACGATTTTTTTGAACTCTGCCAACAATTAGATACAGAATCGTATATCTGTGGGAATGTTGGGAGCGGTAGTGTTTATGAAATGCAGCAGTGGATTGAGTATATGACTTTTGATGGTGAATCTACTATGGCAGACTGGCGCAAATCAAATGGCAGAGATAAACCCTGGAAATTGAAGTATTTCGGCGTAGGGAATGAAAACTGGGGTTGTGGCGGAAACATGTCTCCGGAATTTTATGCAGATGTATATCGCCGTTATCAGACGTATCTTAATAACTATGGGGAAAATCAAATTTATAAAATAGCCGGCGGCTATTATGATGACAGGTACCACTGGACAGATGTATTAATGGATAGAGCAGGCGAGTTTATAGATGGCTTAAGTCTTCATTATTATACAGTTCCAGGCAACTGGAAAGATAAGGGCTCAGCAACTGATTTTGATAGTGAAGACTGGTTTACTACAATGAAGAAAACACTAAGTATGGATGAATATATTACTGGTCATAGTACGATAATGGACAGATATGATCCAAAAAAAAGAGTTGGTTTAATAATTGATGAGTGGGGTACCTGGCACAATGTAGAAGAGGGTACACATCCGCGGTTTTTATTTCAACAGAATACGATGAGGGATGCAGTGGTAGCCGGTATAAACCTGAATATTTTTAATAAACATTGTAATAGGGTGAAGATGGCTAACATAGCTCAGCTTATTAATGTTTTACAGGCATTGATTCTGACACAGGGTGAAAAAATGATTCAAACACCTACATATCATGTCTATGATATGTATAAAATCCATCAGGATGCATTGATGGTACCAATTGAGAAAGACGTCAATCAGTATAACTCAATACCACAAATAAGTGTTTCGGCTTCAAAGAATGATGCAAATCAGCTAAATATAACTGTATGTAATCTGGATCCTGATAATACTGCTGATCTTGAATGTAAAATAAATGGAGGGTATTATAATACAGTAAATGTTAAGGTTCTCAGTTCTTCAGAGATAAATGCCCATAACACTTTTGAAAATCCTGATTATGTAAAACCTGGCATAATTGAAGGAATTACTATTAATGATAATATGCTTAGAATAAAACTTCCTTCTGCCTCGGTATTATTATTAACGATAGACTAAAGGCGGTAAATATGGTTTCGATAAGTTGATTTTAATTTATTCTCAGGGGGTGAACCTGTTAAAGTTGCATTATTTACGAAGGGTTTAACTTATAGAAAGTTCCTTTAAAATTGGTTGACTTCTGGATAATTTGTTGACAAAATATTTAATATATAATATTATTAATATAAAGAAATATAAACGGTTAGAAAGTTAAAACAATTTATTCGTAAAGAAATTATTCGTAATATATCTAACAATTAATTTTAAATTGGCGGTGATGTATTTGCCTACTATAAGGGATGTAGCCAAATTAGCAGAAGTCTCTGTTGCAACAGTATCTGCAGTGATAAATAAAGATTCAGGCGTTAAGGTTAGTGACAAGTTGACAAAAAAAGTAGAAGATGCAATTAATGAATTGAATTATGTACCTAATCGTATAGCTAGGTCATTATCAAGAAAAGAAAATTATACTTTAGGATATATAGTACCATCGATTACAAATGAGTTCTTTCCTCAACTGGCAAAAGCCGTTGAAGATATAGCTTTTGAGAATAGTTATGGGGTTTATTTATGCAATACTGAAGGTAGGAAGGAAAGGGCTAAATATTATCTGGATTCACTGGTTGAGAATCGAGTTGCAGGTATAATTACTACAATGACATGGGAAATTGAAGAAATAGACTTTATAGAAAAAGTCCTGGATCAAAATATACCAATTGTCGGACTGGCAGGAGCCCGGGGCAATAGTAAAATTGATACAGTTAAGCCAGATGACCAGGAAGGCGCACGATTAGCTTCAAAACACTTATTGGAAAAAGGATACAGAAATATAGCCTTTATAGGAATAGAAGATAGTCAGACTACCAAAATAAGACTCAATGGTTATAAACAGGCTCTGGCAGAAGCAGGAATAAAATACAATAATGATATAGTGAAATTATCCAGTTCATTTAATCATAATGAAATTAAAGATATAACTGAAAAAATAATAAAAGATTGTCCTGAAGCGGATGCTATTTTTGTATTTAATGATGTAATTGGGTCAGATGTGATCAGTGCTCTATATAAACTTGAAAAAAAAGTCAAAGACGATATTGGTCTGGTTGCATTTGATGATAGTATTGGCTCATATACAATACCGAAGATGACAACAATGGGTATACCCAAACTTGAAATGGCTAAAATCGCAATGGATAAGCTTTTTAAAAGAATTAATGGTGATAATAGTAATCCAATACATATAAAAATCACACCAGAATTAATAGAACGAGAGACAAGTTAATTAAGACAACTGTATTTTCTATTTATCATTAAGATATTGGCTTAACTATATGTAAAAATCTAACCGATTAGAAATTATGAATAAAATATTATTTACTCTGGGTTAGGTTTGCTTCCATAATTCTTTTCATAAGTTATATTGAGCTAGAGGAATTGCCGATGCTCTTATAAAAAGGCCAGTGCCTTTATAATAAAATAAGTACGGGCAACGGCAACAATCTACTCTATATATAAATAAATAAAAATTATAAAGGAGGATTTATTTTGAAAAAGTCAAGAGTATTTTTAATGGTGATTGCTTTAGTTTTATTGGTAGGCAGCATGTCTATTGCAGAAGGATTGAAAGAACTATCTGTATTCATTAGTGATTCATTACCTGATTACCCCAGTGATGGGACTATACTTGGTGAAATAATTAGAGAAGAGACAGGTATTAAGTTAGATCGGGAGTATCTGGTAGGTGATGTAGAAACAAAAGCCGGTTTGATGATTGCGAGTGGTGATTACCCAGATATGCTGGTTGCAGCACACTTCACCGACAGGTTTGTTGATAATGGTGTTTTGATTCCTCTGAATGATTTAATTGAAGAACATGCGCCTAATATCAAGAAATATTATGAACCTCATATGGAATCTCTCAAAAAAGATGATGGTAATATTTATTATCTACCTCAGCAGGCTATTCCTTTTGGATCTGCCAGCAGGAGATATCCAGCTGTAGGTTTCTTTATCAACAAGAGGGTTCTGGAAGATGCAGGATATCCTATTATTAAAACATTTGATCAGTACTTTGAATTAATTGAAAATTATATGGAAGAAAATCCAGAGTATAATGGACAGAGTACGATTGGTTATATGACTCTATTTGACAGCTGGAGATTTTTCGCTTCCAATAATGGCCCGATGCACTTGATGGGTTATCCAAACGAAGGTGGATTTATACCTGTAAAAGAGGGTGAAGATTTTGTTGTAAGGCCATATAATGGTGGGAATGTTGAGAAATATTATTATCAAAAACTTAATGAAATGTACAATAAGGGTGTAGTTGACCCTGAAACATTTGTGGCTAACTATGATCAGTATCTGGAGAAATTAAGTTCTGGGCGTGTACTTGGAACACATAATCAATACTGGCAGATACAACAGGCCCAGGAAATCTTAGTCCAGGAAGACCCTGATAGTATTTTTGTTCCATTCCCTGTAGTTTATGATGAAGCTGTGGAAGAGTTTACACGTGACACGCCGTATATTCAGACTACACAGGGTATGGGTATTACAATAGACTGTGAAGACCCAGTAGCTGCTATAAAATATCTTGACTACATTGTAGGTAATCAGACATTAATTCAGTGGGGTATTGAAGGCGAACATTACAAAGTAGATGAAAACGGGCATTACTACCGTACTGAAGAACAACAGGCAATGTTTAGAGATCGTGAATGGGTTCAAAATGAATTCGGTAGACATTATTTCTATAATGCTTTCCCCAGCTTAATGGGTGTTGATGAGAATGGTAATAGTTATATGCCTGATAGACAGCCGAGTATGATTTATGATGGTGCTTCAGAAGCCGAGCGCGAAGTAATGGATGCTTATGATATAAAATCATTTACAGAATTGTATAATAACCCAAGAAATATTACAGATGTGCCATATTATCCACTATGGACAATTTCCCTGGAAACAGGATCTCCTGCTCAGATTGAGCAGACAAGATTACAGGATACTCAAAGAGAATTTTATCCTAGACTTGTCATGAGTAGTCCTGAAGAGTATGAGTCTGTCTGGCAGCAATATCATGATAGAATATCTGGCCTGATGGATGAACAGATTGAGGCTTACCAGGAAGAGATTGACTGGAGAGTAGAGAACTGGACTCCAGAATCTGAAGAATAAATGCTGGATATATGAATACAAATATAAGCTATGAGAAATAACATAATATAGTATTCAATATATCTGATATTTCAAAACAATAATATGGAGGGTGCTGGAAAAAGTGCCCTCCTCTAAATATGCAGT
>JBKGXW010000097.1:0-7971 GCA_046546395.1 Halanaerobiales bacterium | reverse complement strand
TTATATGATTATGATGATTAAATATATTTAGAAATGGAGAGTGATTAGTTTGAAAAAACTTACAATAATGTTCACGTTATTTTTGGTTTTTGTGTTTTCCACAAATGTATTTTCAGCCAGTTTATATGAAGACTTAATTAATACATCTGATATCGATTATGAACAGGGAGAAGGAGAAATTGAGTATATATTGGTTCCCATACAATATATCAGTAATTATAGGATAAATGGTTTTGATCAGCAATTAAAAATAGAATATGCTGCTGGTAAGAATATATTGCTGAAAGGGTCTTTTGATAGTATTTATCCATTTGATATAAATGGTGAGATTTATAATGCTGGTATTAAATATAAATTTTTTGAAAGGGATAGTTATACTATGGCAATGGAAACAGACTACACAGATTTAAGGGTTGATGAAAATAATTTTACATTTCTTGAGAGTAGAGATTTATCTTTTAGTTTACTAACTGATTATTATTTCAATGATAATTTGACAATACATAATAATTTAAAAATTGGAATTGTTGAAGGCGTTGATGATAAGAAAAAAGAATTGATTGGTGGTTTGAGTTATAAAATTGATAAATACAGTAAATTTCGCTTTTCTTTTGAAGGATATACAGATAATTATTTATCTAATCTGGATTATTTGTTGAAAACAGCCTATCAAAGAAGATTTTCTGATAAATATATTTACACTGCTGCCTGTAATTATGCTTTTGAAACATCTGATTTTAGTTTAACAAACAAGATTAGCTATTTTTATAATGAAGACCTTACATTTGAGGCTCTATATACAGAAGAATCTGGTATTTATGGTAATGATGATATTTGCCTGAAGTTTGAAGAAGAAATGAAGGAAGATTTAACGTTAACAGGTCAATATCAAAGGGAATTTGGTGAAACTCCAAAGAGTGATATTAAAACAGGATTTATCTACAGGTTTTAAAAACTACTTTAAGGTTAAATTGATTTGATTCTATTATTTATTAATTTGGATATTTAAAATTTAGGGGGGAGAAATAGATTGAAGAGCAAAAGATTTGTAATATTTATATTAATTGCTGTTTTGATAATTGCTATAACAGGGTGTTCTAACGAGGATAAAAGGATTTATGATCTGACAGTTAAACCGAAAACACCCAGGACAGGGACGGTAATGATTGATGGTGAAAATGCAAAGTATGAAAAAGATATTTCAGCTGAAGATGTTGAAATCACTGTTCCAGATGGATTTAAAAAAGGAGAAGAAATTACTTTAACCGCAGAACCTGAGGAAGGTTATAAATTTGACCACTGGGAAGGAAAAGGGTTTAATGATAATACTGATAACCCTTTGACATTTAATATTGTGAGTGATATTACTCTTTTGGCAGTGTTTATTGATGATTTGGCTCCATCCTGGACAGAGGATCCAGATATAACAACTGCATTTGATGTCAGCAGTGTAGGAGTAAGTGTGGCCATAGATGATGATGGAAAGATATATTATAAAATAATGGAAGATGGGGCAGCTACTCAGACAGCAGAAGATATAAAAGATGCCGAAAATAGTACTACAGTGACAGCAGGAGAAGTGGAAGAAATAACTATAAACGATCTGGAATCAGGTATAAATTATGATATCTACTTTGCTGCAGAGGACAGTAATGGAAATCTTCAGAATGATGATCAGGTCAGGAAAGTTGATCTTAATACAAAAACGGCCAATATCAGTCCTGTAATAGAATCGATCAGCAATGTAGAAAATGAACAGGCTGAGGTTATAGAGGGGAAAACACTGGAATTGGAAGTTATGGCTACAGATGCTGATGGAGATAGTTTAAATTATAGTATTAGTGGCGATGATGCAGATAAGTTTAGTCAAAGTGATAATGTCTTCAGCTGGACACCTTCTTATGGAGATTATTCAAGTGATAATAAATTTAATATAACAATAGAGGTAAGTGATGACACAGAAACAGTAACAGAAGATATAGAGATAACAGTACAGGATGATACAACTGCACCTTCTGTACCAGCGATAGAAGGAATATCATCAGGAACATATAATACAGACCAGAATTTCACAATAAGCGGAGGAGAAGGAACAACTATCGAATATTCCCTTGATGAAGGAGAAAACTGGAATGAGTATGAGGGAGAAGTAACATTATCTGAAGAAGGCACCTATAATATAACAGCAAGACAGACTGATGAAGCAGGTAACACATCTGATAATACAGAGGTAATAACAGTAATAATAGATAAATCTGATTTTGCCAGTGGTTCTGGAACCTCAGGAGATCCCTATCAGATAGAAACATGGTATCATCTGGATAACGTCAGGGAGTATGCTGTTGAAGACGGCAGCAATTATGTTGATGAAACCTATTTTGTATTAAAGAATGACCTGAATCAGGATACTGAAGGTTATACAGAACTGGCCAGTTCTTCAGCAAATGGTGGTGATGGCTGGGAACCTATTGGTTATGGAGATAATTCTGAATATACAACAACTCCATTTACCGAAAATTTTGACGGTAGTGAAAATCAAATAGATGATCTGAATATTAATAACAGTGATCTGGATTATGCAGGCCTTTTTGGAGTGTCTACTGGAAAGGTCATTAATGTTGAGATGCACTCTGTGAATATCAGTGCTAAATCTGCAGAAGCTTATACCAATGCAGGTGGTCTGGTTGGTTATGTTGATGGAGGAACAATTAATAATTGTACTGCTGTTACTGGAAACATTAGCAGTACAGATCAAAATGGTTCAATAGGTGGACTGGTTGGTTATAATTCCGGTACAGTTACAGACTGCATAGTAAATGTAACTGTGGATGGAGATAATTCTGTAGGTGGACTTATTGGTGCTAATTCCGGTGATGTAAGCAGCTCAGATGTATATGGTAATGTAAACTGTGATGTTCATACAGGAACAGAGAACGCAGGTGGTCTGGTTGGAGATAACAGCGGAGATATTACTAATTCTGTTGTTTCCGGTGAAGTTACCGGCAAAGATACAGTAGGTGGACTTGTTGGAACAAACTATGATTATGACGGTTCGGCGTCTATCAGCAGTTCTCATGCAACTGGAGTTGTTACTGGTGATAATGAGGTTGGAGGTCTTGTCGGTTATAATAATGATACATTAAGCAATTCATATGCCTGTGGGGATGTTACCGGGGATACAAAAGTTGGCGGTCTGGTTGGTAATGCCTGGGGAGGAACTGTAGATTATTCATATGCCAAAGGATATGTTGAAGGGGATAATGAAACCGGTGGCCTTATTGGTTATAAACAGAATGCAAATATAACTTCCAGTTATTATGATATGGAAACTACCGGACAGAGTGATACAGGTAAGGGAGAAGCAAAAACTACTTCAGAAATGATGCAGCAGGATACTTTTGTTGACTGGGATTTTGATACTATCTGGAATATAAATGAGGGAACTAGCTATCCCACTTTACGCTGAAAGCAAATAATAATTCTGCAGAAAATAGAGATGGGAAGTAGAATCGAATATAGGAACTGGAAAAATGAAGGGAAAAAGGAAAGTTTGAAGAAATATTAAATAAGAAGACTTTTTGTTCTCTTATAAAATTAATTTGGCTAAAGGTGATAAAATGCATTATCAGTTCAGTTCCTATCTACTTCCTCATCTCATATCACTATTAATATTGACAGGTTTAGGCATTTTTGGCTATAAACATAGAAACTCTAGAGCTGCCCGGGGGTTTATTGCCAGTGTTGTTATAATTGCTTTCTGGATATTATCCTTTATGATGGGTATAGCTGCTGTTGATTACAGCGTAAAACTTTTCTGGTCAAATATACAGTATATAGCATTTTCTTTTTCCCCTGTCTTCTGGTTGATATTGGTTTTTCAGTTTACCGGTAGTGATGATTGGATAAATAAAAGAAATATTATTTTGCTTTCAATTGTCCCAATATTAACTTCAATCCTGGTCTGGACTAAATTTATTCGTGTTGAGGTTGCGCTGGATAATTTAGGCATATATCCTATTACAACAGAGTTTGGACCGTGGTTTACAGTTCATTATGTTTATAGTTATATTTTAATTGTTATTTCGATTATTTTTCTTGTCAGTATTATCTGGCGGAAGAAATCAACCTTCAGAAAACAGGCTATTATTCTTCTGGTGGGCATTAGTATAACTCTATTAATAGACTATCTATCTGTATTTGAGCTATTATCATTTGATAGGACCGTTGCTGACCCTGTTGTTTTTACTATTTTTAGTTTGATTGTCGGTATAGGGATATTCTATTTTCAGTTATTTGATCTGGTTCCAGTAGCTCGTGAGACAGTGATAGAAGAAATGGAGTCAGGGGTAATTGTAGTAGACAGAATGAAGAGAATTGTAGATATAAATTCTGCAGCCAGGAAAATGTTTGTTTTCCAGGGGAAGATCAAGACAGGTGAACCTCTGAGAAATCTATCTATTGAACTGGATGAAAGTATAGAACCTGACATGGAATTTTTAGCAAAGGAAGAATTTGAATATAAAAAAGATAGTCAGATATATCACTATGAATTAAATACTTCCTCAATCAAAGACTACCAGGGGGATATATCTTCATGGATTTTAATTATTAATGATATAAGTAGTATTAAAAAGGCCAATGAGAGAATAAAAACACAGATTGAAGAGCTGGCAGTGTATAATGAAAGAGAGAGAATGGGCCGGGAGCTTCATGATAATCTGGGGCAGGTATTAAGTTTTTCCGATATTCAAATTCAATCTATTCTAAAAAAGCTGAAAAAAAAGCAGTATAGGCTTGCCGAAAAATACTTGAAAAAGTTAAACAGGATTATTAAAGATACTCATAAAGAAGTCCGGGAATATGTCTATAGCATAAGAGATAATTCTAATTACAATAAAGACTTTATAATTCTTTTAGAGGAAGAGTTAGGAAAATTAAAGGAGTTAAAAGAAAATACCCTGGTAGATATACGTTTTGAAGCTAAGGGAGAATTAAATTTAACTTACCTGGGCACAGAGGAGAAAGTACATCTGCTATATATAATGAAAGAGGCTGTGACAAATGCTTTAAAATATGCTGAAGCTGATGAGATCATAATTTCATTAGCTGAGAGAAATGATGAGCTGGAAATGGGTGTTAAAGATGATGGCAGAGGTATAGAAAGTTTAGATGAGAAAAGAGGCTCGGGCTTGAGTATTATGCATGAAAGAGCAAGGCTGATTTCAGGAGAATTTAGACTGGAAACTAAGCCAGGTGAAGGAACCAGCATATATGTTATACTGCCTGGAAAAACTGAGAGTGTGAGAGATTAATCTTTAATTGGATATATAACCGTTAATGCTATGTTTAATCAGTAATGAAGTTATATAATCAGATTATCATTAGAATTGAAGGGTAAGGTAAATTTAATATACTAATATTGTTTGAAGATACAGTCTGTTTTAGGCTGTATATCTTTTTATCTTAAAAGGGCTTGTATATTTTCATTACGGTCTAATATTACCATACTGTGCTTCAAGTACAGTGCAATACTCTACCTGAAAGACAGTTACAAAGTAACAAAATTAAGATATAATTATATAATGAAAAAGCCTGCAAATCATTAGAAATTTTTTCTTCAAGCAGTAATAAAGTTCTATGTAATGTGAAAGATCGTGATGTTTATGGAATTGTAGAAAATTTCGTTCTGCAACAGTACCGTCTCAGATTTTAGAGATAGGAGTACTTTTAGGTGAGATGCAAGATTGACTTTCCGCAGTGTAACCATCTATATTACCTGGAAAAGAGGGGAGGGGTTGATGATGAGGATACTTATTGCTGACGATCATCCCTTATATACAGAGGGTTTAAAGAACTTTCTGGAAGATGACTTTGAAATTACAGGGATAGTTGAGGATGGAAAAACAGCTGTAAAGGAAGCTTTAAGCAGTAAGCCTGATGTAATTCTTATGGATATTAAGATGCCGGTAATAGATGGAATAGAGGCTACCAGGCTTATAAAAGAAGAATTGCCTGACAGTAAGATTATTATTTTAACAAGTTTTGAACGAGAGGACAGTATCATAAAAGCTATCGAGGCCGGGGCTTCAGGATATTTATTGAAGAGTCTTGATGGTGAGCAGTTAATTCAAAATTTAAAAGAGATGGAACAGGGAAAGAGCCCCTTTTCTCCAGGACTGGAAGGTTTTTTGCTGCAGAATATTCGCAAATCAGGCGATGCTGAAACGGAAAAAGAGGAAAAGAAGTTTACTGCAAGGCAGATTGATGTAATAAAATTACTGGTCAAGGGTTATACATATAAGGAGATAGCTGGCCAGCTGTATTTGAGTGAAAGGACAGTTAAATATCATATGAAAAAAATAAAAGAGAAACTGGGTGTGGAGACAAGAAGAGATGTAATTAAGTATATAAGCAGTAAATATGATATTAATATAGCTTCAATAAATGTTGATAAATCGGAAATGTGAATAAGGATTAGAGATATTTTGTTTTCCCCATTTCTAAACAGGGGAAATATTTTTTTGAATATCGGGTCAAAATGAGATGGAACTGGGAAATAAGTCAAATAACAAGGGGGAATAAGCTAATGAAGTTAAAGTATTTTGTTATATTTTTTCTGGTATCAATATTATTACTGTCAATGACAGCCTGTGACTCAAACGAGGATAATTCTGTTGATATACAGGGTACAGGTAATTTGAAGATAACAGCTCACTTAAGCGATATAGAGGAAAGCGAAAAAAATTCTCAGGGGATGGAAGTTCAGAGTGTAGCAGAAGAGAGATTCGAAAACTACACTATCGAGGTATTACTTGAACATCAGGATAGTGATAAAACAAAAACTCAGAGTAAAGATGTAAAGTATAAAGAAGAAGCCAGTTTTGCATTTAATGAGCTTGCTTCTGGCCAGTGGAAAGTTAAGGCTGTGTTGAGAGCAGACTATGCTGGAAATACAGATGAGGTACTACAGACCGGTGATGATTTGAGTGATATAGAAATAGCCGGTAGTGAAAGCAGAACAGTAGAAATCATGGAAAATGAGGATACAACAGTTGATGATCTGACTCTGGCACTTGTTGACGGTGAAATAGCTTTGAAAATAGGAGATGCTTCTGATAAATATCAACTGAATGAAATAAAACTTTTAGATAATAATGATGAAATTGCAAAAACAGATAGTACAATAACTTTTGGTGATCAGGTAGATTCCTGGTCTTCAGGGCTGAGACCATATGCCTATTGTCTGGAAGTTGACTACACAATTGATGGGGCTGACAAGCAGCAGGAACACCGGTTAATTCCTGTACCTGGTATGACAAAAAACATAAATGTGGAATTTAATAATAATGAAGCTGATATTGAAGTCGGCTGGGATATGCCGCCATCTGTACCCAGGAAAATAAGTGCACAATTACAGGAAATAGATGAGGGATTCAATGTAAACATAAACTGGGATGAAGTGAAGAATGCTGAAAAATATATAATTGAAAGAAAGGTTGATGACGGCCCCTGGGAACAATTAACAGAGGTCAGTAATACAGAATATATAGATAATGATATAGAAAGAGATAAAGGCTATCAATATGTTGTAATAGCAGTAGATGATTCGGGGAAAAGCAGTGACCGCAGTCAGCCTACTGAGGAGATTGCAATTCCGGAAAAGGCAGTTTTTGAAATAACTAATATAAGTATGAGTTCTACTGTTATAGGGCAGGGGGGAAGTATAGAAATAAGTGCTGATGTTTTAAATAAAGCCAATTATGAAACTGCTCAGGATATAGTGCTGGAGATAGACTTTGGTGCTGAAGGAGTAGTGGAAAAGACTGAAAATATCACTTTAGCTCCATCGGTGTCTGATACGGTGGTATTTAATGTAGATGTACCCGATAATGCAGATACTGGAGAAACTACAGCCGCTGTTAGCAGTGACCATGACAGCAGTAATCAAAGCTTTTACCTTGGTCTGCAGAA
>JBKGXW010000096.1:0-8202 GCA_046546395.1 Halanaerobiales bacterium | reverse complement strand
AAATTTGTTATATATTATATACGATTCTTTATATTAAAATAAATTAATTATATAAGTTTAAAAATAGGGTACCCGAGATATGATATCATGTCAAAATTGATCTCTATATCCCCCATCCACTCGTGTTCACGTATATTAGTGACCTCAACCATTTCTTTCGCTTTCAGGGTTCTCTCACAATACTGCCCGGCCAGGTCTATAGTAACACCCTCTGTAAAAGGGTTATCTTCTGAGCTATTGGCCTTCATCAATTTCAAGGTATCATCCTCTACCTCAGTTATTAACGCAACAGAAATATCCAGGCTTTCAGCAAGTATATCTACGATATGCTGCCAGCTATCCAGTATTCGATGGTTTATGTCTCTCATATTAAATATCATTCCTTTCGCTGCGCTCAAGGCACAAAAACTGATAAAAGATTTCTTTTAAACTAACATTCCAGATCTGTAGATTTATTCAGTTCCAGAAACACATCTACAACCTCCGGTGAAAATTGAGTACCTGTATTACTTATTATCTCTCTGACTGCCGACCGGTGACTCATGGCACATCTATAAGGTCTTTCAGAAGTCATCGCTTCATATGCATCTGCCAGAGCCAGTATCTGGGATGCAAGAGGTATTTGATCCCCTTTAAGTCCGTCAGGATAACCCTTCCCATCCCAGCGTTCATGGTGATGCCGGACTACGCCAGGTATATGAATTAAATATCTTGACTTATTCAAAGCCATATATCCCCAGACAGGATGTTTTTTTATCAGTTCATACTCAGTATCAGTCAATCTCCCTTTTTTATTAATTATATCCAGCGGGATCAACAATTTGCCGATATCATGAACCATACCGGCCCAGTAGATATCATCCATCTTTTGCTTTTTTAGACCCATCTTCTGTGCAATCTCGGTACTGATCTCAGCTACATTCCTTGAGTGGCCACTTGTATATATATCATACATTTCTAATATATAGGTTATAGAAATGATTAAATCCTTGATATAATTCTCCTCTGCTTTCTTTCTTCGACTAATATCACGGACAATGGATAATACATATATCTTGCCCTTAAGTTCATAGAGATGTGAATTGACCTCTACTGGTATCTTTACACCTTCTTTGGTTACATGCACACTCTCATGTGTAACATCTTTCTTATCATTAAAGAGATTGATCAGATTGTCTCCTTCCTGCTCAGTTAAGTTATAATCTATATCAGCGGCATTCATCGTCATCAATTCTTCCCTGGAATAATTAAGCATCTGGCAAGATTGATTATTAACCATCTCAAATTTGCCAAACTGACCATCTTTATATTCACTCAAATAAATGGCATCATTGATTTTATTAAAAAGGAATTGATACTGCATTTCCTCCTGCTTTTCCTTTGCTTTTTTGCAAATTTTCCCTTCAAACTTGGCGTTAATATAATCCTGCTCCATTCTTCAGCACCTACTTCTTAAATAATAAAGGAAATTTACATTTTCTCTAATTCTGCCCTGAGGCCAATTTGTCATTTCCAATAATACTCATTCCTGAGAAAGATTTATTTATCCCTGAGATTATACCCTATATATTATATTGTACATATATCTCCCTTTATCCTTCTTTTCCTCCCTTTTTCTTGAAGTGATTTTGTAAAAAAATACAGCATTTTAATAAAATAGCCCCCATCTATTTAAATTTTTATATTATTTGCTGAAAAAAATTAACACCGAGGGCTTATATATTAAATTCTCCCCCCACGCCTTCAATTATCCCAAACTCATATTGTAATCTGCTAATGATCCTTTCTACAGCTCTTCCATCACCATAGGGATTAACAGCATTTGACATCTTCTGATAGGCTTTTTGATCATTTATTAATTCATCTGCCTCATGATAGATGGTATCCCGCTCTGTTCCTACAAGCTTTACTGTACCCGCATCAGTGGCCTCTGGCCTTTCCGTAGTATCACGTAAAACAAGAACCGGTTTGCCCAGCCCTGGCGCTTCCTCCTGTATCCCCCCGGAGTCAGTCATGACCAGATAGCTTCTGGCCATCAGATTCGCAAAAGGTTGGTAATCCAGAGGCTCTATCAGATGAACCCTCTCTATTCTAGATAGGATATCATTTGCAATCTCCCGGACCCTGGGATTCAGGTGGACAGGGAAAATCACTTCAACCTCTGGATTATCTTCTGTAAGTTCTCTGACTGCCCTGAAAATATTCTCCATTGGTTTACCCAGATTTTCTCTTCGGTGAGAAGTTAACAAAATTATTTTTTTATCTTCAAAATCCACTCTATTCAAAAAACTATTCTCAAAAACAAAATTGTTATCTACAGTATCCAGCAGGGCATCAATTACAGTGTTACCTGTAATAAAGATATTTTCTCTTGCTATATTTTCTCTTATCAGGTTTGCACAGGAGGTAGTAGTGGGCGCAAAATGTATATCTGCCAGCACTCCAGTCAGATGACGGTTCATTTCTTCAGGGAACGGGGAATATCTATTATATGTACGAAGGCCTGCTTCTACATGTCCGACCTTAATCTGCTGATAGTATGAAGCCAAACTCGCTACAAAAGTAGTAGATGTATCTCCATGGACCAGTACTATATCCGGTCTGGATTCTTTAAGTAAACCTTCGAGTCCTTTTAATACCCTGATAGTAATATCACTTAAAGATTGACCTGATTTCATTATGTCAAGATCATAGTCAGGCTCTATTTCAAATAGGTCGAGGACCTGATCTAGCATTTCACGGTGTTGAGCAGTTACAGTAACGATGGATTCCAGTCCCTCTGCCTGTTCAATTCCTTTTACCAGCGGAGCCATCTTTATGGCTTCCGGCCTTGTCCCAAAAATAGTCATTACCTTATACTTTTTCATCAAAAAAACACCCCTCATTTTTGATTCTAGTTTTTGTATTTATTATTAACCTAACTATAAATTTAAATATATAATTTTATAGTATAACAGCTCGACTTGAAATTCAATAGCAGAGTCTTTGGTTTCATATTTTCCTGCTTCTTTTAGAAAAAACATAAAACTTTTTTTATTTATCAAATATCGCCCAGATGGGTGATATTTTATTTTTCAAAAAACTGGTATTATGAATCTATGGAAATAATTATGAACTAACTATATTGAGGAGGTAAAAACATGGTAACAAAAATAAGAGTTAAACCCTTTTTGTTATTTCTTTGTATGTCTGCAATTTTATTCATTATATCTGGCTGTAGTAGTGATAGTAAAAGCCCGACATCTGTTCTGAGTTCAATTGAAATCTCACCATCATCAATTAATATTATGATAAATGAGAGTATAGAATTAACAGCTGTCGGTAGAGATCAGGATGGAGAAATAATGAATATCGAACCAGTCTGGAGTATTGCAGGGGAAGTAGGTGCTATCTCACCCACAACAGGTAATAATGTTACATTTACATCTGGTTCAACAGAGGGAAGTGGTGAACTGACCGCTTATGTAGGGGATATCTCAGCAAGTGTATCTATTACTGTATCAAGAGAAGCAGCTGTGATAAGCTCTATCGAAATATCCCCGGCTTCAGTATCAGTTGCAGAAGGAGATACTCAGGACTTTACAGCTACCGGCAAGGATCAATATGGTGAAGATATATCCTTTTCTACTTCACCAGCCTGGTCAATTACTGACAACATCGGTAATATTTCACTCACTGAAGGTAACTCAACAACCTTTACTGCAGAAACAGTAGGAGAAGGAAGTATTTCTGTAGTAGTGGGGGATATTATCGGTACTGCTGATATCACAGTGACTCAGCAGCCACCTATTTTAACAAGAATCGAAATATCTCCTGATTCGGATTTATCAGAAGATATCTACAATAATTACAATGTGAATTTTACTGTTAACGGTTATGATCAGTACGACCAGCAGATGAGTTGCAACCCATCCTGGAGTATATCACCGGAGTTAGGAGCATTCAGTCCAGCGAGCGGAGAATCAACTACATTTAATGCAAATACTACCGGTACGGCTACAAT
This sequence comes from Halanaerobiales bacterium, assembly GCA_046546395.1. Taxonomy (GTDB): domain Bacteria; phylum Bacillota; class Halanaerobiia; order Halanaerobiales; family DTU029; genus JBDNGI01. Next base: position 4,199 of record JBKGXW010000096.1, on the reverse strand, counting down.
TACAGCAGCAGATGGTACAATTACTGATTCAGTAAACATTACCATCATAGAAGCACCGGGACTGGATGAAATAGTAATCAACCCTGCTTCACTTGAGATATACGAGGACGAGGAGGCTTATCTATTCACTGCCAGTGGATATGACCAATATGGTGATCGTTATCCAGTAGATGCGGCATGGAGTGTTACAGGTGATATCGGTACAGTTACACCTACATCAGGATCTTCAACATACTTTACACCTACAACTCCCGGCACTGGAACTATAGTTGTAAGCGAAGAGGAAATCTCCGATACTGCAGAAATAACAGTAAAACCCACTACTCTTTATGTTCCCGATGACTATGGTACAATCCAGGAAGCCATCGATGCAGCGGTAAATGGTATGACTATCATAGTGAATGAGGATACATATAATGAAAGCATCTCGATCATGAATAAAAACATCACTTTGCAGAGTACAGACCCTGGAAATCCTACAGTAGTTGCAAATACTATTATTGATGCCGGTGGAAATGGATCAACTATAGTAATAAGCGGGGCAGAAACAAATATAGTGACAATTGAGGGGCTGACCATTACTGGTGGAAACGGCTCCAATCAGATTGGCTCTACTTCACATTACGGCGGCGGTATCAATATTCATACTGCAGAAACCATACTCAGACACAATGTAATCACTGGAAATGAAGCTTATAATGGTGGTGGAGGTATTTATGGTTACATGTGTGATATGACCCTTGAAGTAAACAGCATTGAAAATAACTCTTCATACCTGACTGGTGGAGGTATAAGCATAGGAGCAGATTCAGGGTATACCCTGAATATTGATATGACAGATAACATAATACGGAATAATGAATCAGAGGATAGAAATGTCGGAGGTATCTATACCTCGAATGTCGAGGGAACCTGGACCGGTAATATTATAAATGGTAATTCTGCTCTGACAAATACTGGAGGGATTAAACTTAATCACTCGTCTCCGGATATAATAAACAATCAAATTATCAATAATACCGCCGGCGACAGTATAGGAGGTATCTCCGTAGATGCAAACAGTTTCCCGACCATACAGAATAACATTATTTCTGGTAATGAAGCCGCATTAACAAACAGCTACGGAGGTGGCCTAAGTATTGCTTCTGAAGGACTGATATTAAGTGGAAATGAAATCAGCAACAACAGTGCTGCTAAAGGAGGCGGAATCCATGCAAGTGCAGGGATTACGTTGGGTAATAATGATATTTCCGATAATTCTGCTACAAATATAGGAGGAGGAATCTATACAACTGAAGATATTACACTAACAAACAATACTATTGACTCAAACAATGCTGTACAGGGTGGTGGTGGAGTCGCTTTATATGTTGAAGACAAGGTATTAAGTGCCGATGGGAATAATTTTAGCAATAATAGCGAATATGCCATTCTGCTTCATTCCAACGCTAGCTGGGAAGACAATGGCGGCAATACCTTTAGCGCAAACACACCGGATGATATCGATCAGGCAGATTAAAAGTATGTATTAGAAAAGTTAGCTTGGTAAATTGCAAAATGAAAACTTTTCGAACAGACTCCAGAGGATTTAATACCAGATGCAGTATGGCGTGATCCATGATAATGTATTATTTAATTTTGGTTAATTAAATCTTTGGACACATTAATCCTTTGAATTAATTAACCCTGAATATATGTAATTACTGAATAAAGGAGAGAGCATAATCGCTCTCTCCTCTTTTTTCAAATTGTCCCCGCTCCAGGGGTCAAACCGGTTCCATTATATTTAAAGTAACAAGATATACTTTACTGAAGTCAAATTTCCCGATACTTACAACGACGGTCAGCTTTTTACATTAAACTTTCAACTTCTCCAGCAAACTAACGATACTTACGCCAGTTGCTCTAACTTCCTGTCATTATTCTTTTGATCTTCAGATTTAAACTTCAGTTCCTGACCACAATGGCAACATTTCCAACTTCCATTCCTACTAGCAGAATAATTATTATGTCCGCACTTTTTACATTTAATCTTATACATATCTGCTCACCTACCTTATCGTACGTTTTCACATTTGATAATACCAGTAACTTTTTTATTACATTATTTTTAATACTTTACTTCCATAAAATATTATTTACACTTAGTAAATATCCTGTTTATTTATATTTTATATCGTATAAATATAGAATATCATTAACTTTAAATTCTCTGTATTATCCCTGAATAGCTCTCCCTTACTTGGGTATCCTTATTATTAATGCCATATACATTATCTTATGCAGTTGATACTTATTATATTACTTATTTTAAATTATCTGATTTTATAATCACCTGTTTTATAGCAGTTATAATCTGGTACATACTGGTATTATATGTTTAACATTAAATATTATATCATAAAACATTGCGACAGTAAATATCTATAAACTACTTTTAACATCTTCTATAATTTTAGCAAGCATCTCCCTGGACTGAACTTCCAGCTCTGTCAGTGCCTGCTTGATTCTCTTTTCTGTATCTTCATCAAGAGACTGCTGAAGTTTCATCACAGTCTTTCCATCCTGTGTCCTGACTGGTTTCAGACTCATTTCTGCATTTTCCATTGCTTTTTCATACATCTCCTGAAATCTCTCATGTTCCTGGTCATATCTCCGCTGTAGGTTTCTGACCTGTTCAACAGCCTGTTCCAGCAAAGAGGTATTATTCCCCCCATTCAGGTTCTCTACAGCAAGAATACCCTCTCTCCTTTTCTTCAACTGTTCCTCAGTAGTCTTAAGACCTATAGAATCAAGCAAAAGGATCTGAGCCTGTTTGTACAGCTCTTTATCACCTTTATCTTTAAGGTCCTGCCACAATCCCTCTGCATCAATCTTGCCCTTATAAAACTTTGTAAGCAGAGGCTTTACCTGCTCTCTCTTTAGAAGCTCCTCTTCCTCCGGGTTAAATTCCTGATCAATCTGCTCTACCCTCTCCATAGCAATTTCAAGTGCACTTTTTATTTTTTTCAATCTCATCACTCCTTCTTGAAAAGATTAAAAAATCTATCTTCATAAGCGGGAAATACATTCCACTTATCAAGCTCTTTCTTTAGATTAGATGGGTCCATTTCCCCATTCTTGACCAGCTCAAACATATTCTCAATTTCATTTTGTACAACAATAGGTAAACCATCCAGATTTCTTGTTACTACAGGATAGCCGCGTTCGTCCATTCGCATATATCCCTTGTTTGTATAGTATGGTATCTGTGATTTGAGAACACTCTTTAAAATAAGTTCCTGTACATATTTCATCAGGGATACATCCCATAATTCATCAACACCTTTTATGATAACTACAAAACCTTTCTCATCATCTTCAATCCTGTTCTCCAGACGCCTGAAGGTCTCCATTATTTTATGAGGTACTGTACTCTCCCGCGCCTCTTCTTTTCTGTATTTCATTTGATATAGAATACCTGCCAGGTCAGGATGCTGTCTGGCAACCATTTGCAGGGCGGTTTTTGCTTCATTACTGAAACCCTCCATATCTACTAAATATCCCGGGGTCATTAGTTTTGGCTTATCCCAGGAAATCTTACCCTGTCGAATCCTGGTTTCTGGACCCTCATTTTCAAAAACCTCCAGATAAGCAGGCTCGGTCAGTATATAGTATTGCAAAGTGGTCGATTTAGTTGTAGAGATAAGTTCTTCTGGCTCACGTAATATTTCTGTCTTTTTTAACGCATTTTCTATTCTTTCCGGATCATTCATAATTTCTTCCCTCCTCTTCTATCGAGCAATTATCCACTTATATTAACAATATATATTACCATCATTTATGAAGAAGATCCCTAACTTCAAATTATGTCTTATATAATATTATTATATATTATCTATCACTTAAATCAAGTTATTCCTTAACAGGAATATTTTTATCATAGAAAAGAACTGTCTTTTTATATAATAAGACAGGATACACATTCGAGCGTGATTTTACATAAAATAGACCCTTTCTATAACTTTTACCATATTTCTAGGTATAAAGTAGGAAAAAAGAGCCTTTTCGAGTATATTATTAATATTCACTGCTAATCCTGTCTGCCGGAGGGTGCATAATTTGTATATATATGTTTTTTTATATATAATATGCTATGTGTTTTATAATTAAAACTATCAAGAAAATTAGGTATATATATAACAAGATTGGAAGTGTAT
>JBKGXW010000095.1:0-8277 GCA_046546395.1 Halanaerobiales bacterium | reverse complement strand
TCATATTGATCCACTTGCAACTCAGTAACTGCAGATCTTTCTGTTATTACTATTCAGAATACTGCAAAAAAGGATGACCATTAAGTCACCCTTTAAATTTAATGTTATTCTTCATTTTCCTCTACACCAAGACGATCAAGTACCATCGCATAACCATCAGCACCATAGTATAGAGCCCTCTTTACACGGCTAATTGTGGCAGTACTTACACCGGTTTTTTCTACAATCTCTTCATATGTCGAGCCAGAGCGAAGCATTTTTGCTACTTCCAGGCGTTGACCCAGGGCTTTTATCTCACCAACAGTAGCAATATCTTCAAAAAACTTATAACATTCATCTCTATCTTCCAACAATAAGATTGCATCAAAAAGATGGTCAGTAAAGTCATCCTTTATACTTTTACTCATTTTTCAATCCCCTCACAAAAAAGCTGATTTATTCCCACTCAATTGTTCCCGGTGGTTTTGAGGTAATATCATAGACTACCCTGTTGACTGAATCAACTTCATTGACTATGCGATTCGAAATACGCTCCATCAATTCATACGGGATTCTGGCCCAGTCAGCAGTCATGGCATCGTCACTGGTTACTGCACGAAATACTATTGGATATCCATACGTCCTTTCATCTCCCATTACTCCAACACTCTTTATATCTGGCAAAACAGCAAATGACTGCCAGATTTCTTTATTCATTCCTGCTTCTTTTATTTCTTCACGAATAACTGCATCTGCATCCCTTAAAATCTTCAATTTATCTTCATCTATTGTACCGATTACCCTGATGGCCAATCCCGGACCAGGGAATGGCTGTCGCCAGACTATATCATCCGGCAAACCTAGTACTTCGCCTATTTTTCTACACTCATCTTTAAATAATTCACGAAGTGGCTCGATTAATTCAAAGTCCATATCTTCAGGAAGTCCACCTACATTATGATGACTTTTAATTGTTGCAGCGGTATCACTACCACTCTCAATTACATCAGAATAGAGGGTTCCCTGAACAAGATATCTAGCATCTCCCAATTTACCTGCCTCTTCTTCAAAAACCCTTATAAACTCTTCACCAATTATTTTTCTTTTCTCTTCAGGCTCACTTACACCTTCCAGTTTTTCCATAAACCGATCTCTAGCGTCAACATAGACAAGGGGTATACTAAATTCCTCAGCGAAAGTTCTGCGAACCTCTTCAGCCTCTCCCTTACGAAGAAGACCGTGGTCAACAAATATACATATCAGCTGATCACCTATTGCCTTATGAACCAGGGCTGATGCTACTGCTGAGTCAACACCACCTGATAGTCCAGATATTACTTTAGCAGTACCGACCTGCTCTTTAATAACTTCCAATTCTTTATTTATAAAGTCGGCCATATTCCAGTTACCTTTGACACCACAGACTTTGAATAAAAAGTTTCTTAAAATATTAATACCCTGAATTGTATGTACAACTTCTGGATGGAATTGAACACCATAAAAGCCCTTTTCATGATTACTCATAGCTGCTACCGGGGTTATCTCAGTACGGGCAGCTATATTAAATCCAGCAGGCACTTTTCTGACATGATCACCATGACTCATCCAGACCTGACTATCTTCAATATCAGCAAAAAGACCCTGATCATCAAGAATACTGATTTTTGCTTTGCCATATTCACCATATTCAGCCTTTTCAACGTCACCGCCAGAAAGTGTTGCAGCCATTATCTGCATTCCATAACATATACCCAGAATAGGAATCCCCAGTTCAAAAATTTCTGGATCTACCTTTGGCGCGTCCTCTACTGTTACACTTTTTGGACCTCCTGAAAAAACTATTCCATCTGGGTTTAATTCCTTGATTTTATCAATATCAACGTTAAATGGCAAAATGCTGGAATAAACCTTAGCCTCTCTAATTCTCCTTGCTATTAGTTGACTATATTGTCCTCCGAAGTCAAGTACAAGTATTTGTTCCTGCTGCTGCATAAATTCTCCCCTTTCAAGCTTATATAAATTATTAAAGCTTATATGAATTATATTGAATAGTATATCCTTTAAATCTTCAGTTGATTAAAGTATACATTATTTTAACAGATAATGTCAAGGTCACCAGTATATATTTCTGTTTCTCTCCAGCCCATAACTAATCTTACTCATAGCATTTTCTTAAAATCATCTATACCATCTACCAATATGTGACCTTTAACGGATTTGATTAAACTACATATCTTCTTTAGTGCGCCTTTCTTTCCAGCTCTATTTGATCCAGGAAAAAAAGACCTAAATAAAGATGTTACTTTATCCAGGTCTTGGTAATATTCTTTATGTGGCAATATATTTTATTTAATATATCCCTTTGCTGTCAGTAATTCAGCCATTAGAATAGCACCACCGGCTGCTCCTCTGACTGTATTATGTGACAATCCAACAAAACGGTAATCAAAGACATTACATTCTCTCAAGCGGCCAACACTAACAGCCATTCCTTTATCCTTATCTCTATCCCTACGAGGCTGTGGTCGATCTGCTTCATGCCGTACGATGATTGGCTGTAGAGGTGCAGAAGGTAAATCCAGCTCCTGGGGAACTGATCTGAAACCCTCCCAGATCTTGACAATATCGTTTATCTCGGGTTTTTCTCCCTTAAATTTCATACTGACACAGGCGGTATGTCCATCGATGACAGGTACTCTATTACAGTGTGCAGAAATTTGAATAGATTCATCATATACAAAATTACCATCCTCAATACTACCCAGTATTTTCTGCGGTTCAACTTCAGATTTTTCTTCTTCACCACCAATAAAGGGTACAACATTATCGAGCATATCATAAGAAGAAGGCCCTGGATAGCCTGCACCTGAAATAGCCTGCATAGTTGTAACTACCATCTCTTCAATATCATATCCCTGTTCCCTGAGTGCATATACTGGAGTTACATAACTCTGAACACTACAATTCGGTTTAACAGCTATTAAGCCTGTATCCCAACCATAGTTTTTGCGCTGAGTCTGAATTATATCTATATGATCATGATTAACTTCGGGAATCAGCATCGGTACATCTGCTGTGTGTCGGTGTGCAGAATTGTTGGATACTACTGCAAAACCCTTACTGGCATATGCTTTCTCCAGCTCTTTTACCTTTGCCTTATCAAGGCTGACAGCAGAAAAAACCAGAGAACATTTGCCAAGGGCACTACTTATATCTCCTGCATCCCCTACCATTAAAGCCTTGTATTGATCTGGAATAGGGGTTGACATCAGCCATCTGCCTTCAACAGCTTCTGAATATTTCTTACCAGCAGACCTTGGAGAGGCAGCTACATAAGTAACTTCATACCAGGGATGATCATCAAGTAAACGCAGATAGTTCTGACCAACCATTCCGGTTGCACCTAACACACCCACCTTTATTTTGTTCATTAAACACACCACCTTATATTCTTATAATAATATTTTTATTTTTTTATGTGAATACTTTCAATTCTAAACTAATCTATATTTTTCATACATAGTTAAATTCGTTATACTTTAGTATAAGCTTTAATGTATTTCGTATAAGCTTATTACACCTTTCCTATTAACATAAAATTATAACATGTATTTACTTGAAAGTACAATATATATATATTATTTTATTTCAACTTTTGCTGTAACTTCAGTTATAACCCCTTCCTCTATAATCTCGCCTTCCCGGTCAATAACTATCTCTTTTCCCTCAATAATTACTACTGCAAAATCATATTCTGAAAAGGGGGATAAAACCTTATCATATCTATAAGGTATCGCTAATTCACCTTTCTTATTTATAAATCCCCATTTATCTACTTCAATAAATGTATATTCACCCATCCGCTCTTTCTTTACACCCCGGGCAACCTGAGCAAATCCATTTTTGAAGGGATGGGCATATTCATATATTGGGTCAATTACGACCTGCCCTTTTTGATTGAAAAAGCCAATTTTACCATCTTCTTCAAAACGAGCAAGTCCTTCTGAAAATTCATCATAATAATTATCTACAATCATGGGCTTTATTACAAATTCACCATCTTTATCTATGTATATCCAACCCTCTAGTGGATCACAGACTACTGCAATACCATATTCCGAAAATTCATAAGCAAAAATATACCTGGCTTCTATTGAAATATTATCATTTTGTTCTTTGTAACCCCATAGATCATTTTCCTGAAAAGGCGTAAGATTTACTGTATCTTCCGTATAGCTAGTAAAGCTAAAAACAATCAACAGACTAATGGTAAGACTTAATAGTCTCATTTTACACCTCTTTCTAGAACACTCACTTTTTCACTATTCAAGTCAAGCTATTACATATTAATAGTATACTTTCCTGCTTTTTTCATAATATCTTAATACTCAAAGTGCTTACTATATTTACCGTAGCTAATTACTCAAGCGAAAGTATATCATTTATTGTACCCAGCAGACCTTTTATATCAAGCATATTTAAATCTCCCATATGTGAAATACGGAAACACTTATTTTTCAATTCACCATAACCATTCGCTATACGACAACTGTATTTTTCAACTAATTTTTTATTTAAGTCTGTTACAGATATTCCTCTGGTATTTACTATACAGCTCATTGTCTGGGACCAATACCCCTCTTCTGGGTAGATATCAAAGTATTTTAATGCCCATTCCTGTACATATTCGGCCATCTCCTGATGTCTTTTGAAACGATTTTCTATCCCCTCTACCTCAACTATGTCTTCAAGCTGCTTTTTGAGAGCATACATTTGAGGAATCGATGGAGTAGATGGAGTTTGACTTCTTTTATGATATTTATACATTACCGGAAGACTGAAATAAAAACTGCGCGGCTCTACTTCTTCAGCACGGTCAAGCAGCCTTTCACTGATCGAAGCAACAGCCAGACCTGCCGGCAAAGAAAATGCCTTCTGTAATCCAGCCAGACACATATCTATACCCCAGTCATCAACTCTTATCTCTATTCCTGCCATAGCTGACACCGCATCAACCAGAAAGAGAACATCATCATATTTTTTTATTACCTCTCCAATCTCTTTGATTGGATTCAGAACACCAGTTGAAGTATCATTTGACACAAGGGTAACTGCATCATATTTGCCGGTAGCCAATAGTTCTTCTACTAACTCAGGCTTAATTGCTTTGTCCCACTCAATTTCGATTTTATCACAGGGTACTCCATTCATCACAGTTATTTCATGCCATCGTTTACCGAATGCTCCATTTACCAGATTGAGGCATCGCTTTTTGACACCATTGGTTACTGCCGATTCCATAGCCCCTGTAGATGATGAGGTAAACAAAAATACTGGGTTTTCTGTAAATAATAATTTTTTCAAGTTAACCTGTATATCATTGTATAAGTCCTTAAATGCTTCTGTACGATGATGAATCTGGGGTTTTGCCAGTTCATTTAGCAACTCGGTCCTGACTTCTGTTGGACCAGGTGTATATAATTTTTCGTGCATATTTATGACCTCCCGCTCATTATTTATGTATTTACTTTGTTAATTATTATATCAATCCATCCAGCCTTTGTCTATATTTTAGTTAAATATATTTTGCCATTATTAGTAGTAACCGTTAGCTTCTTTTCCCCCTTACCCAGTTTTAATGAATAAACTTTGGATTAGCTTTGTTTATTAGTATTTTTTTGTGCTATTAATAGGAAAACAGGGAATGTCTTCTCTTTATCGTCAATCATTTTTTTTCGTTCATATATTATCTGGTAATTAACTATTTTAAAACTCTTGTTTACAAGCAACTCTTCCAGTTCTTTTCTTGCAAATCCATTGTGCCCCAGAAACTGGTCCCCATGGAAAGAACCATCCTCTTCTACCAGGTCAGCTATGCAGAGATATCCATGCTTTTCTAACATATTGTAGAATTCTGTTATTACTTTATCCAGTTCCGCAATGTGATGTAATGTCATAAGTGTATATATAATATTAAACTTTTCCGATGGTATTGGATCATAGGTCAGATCAAGATAACGTGGTTCCATATTCTCTATATCACATTCCGCTAATTTATCTCTCAGTACTTTTAACATTCCATGGGAACTATCTGCCAGAACAATCTTTTTAAAAAACTCATGTAATTGAAAACTCAATAACCCGGTACCACAACCATATTCAAAAGCCTTCATATCTGGAGTCACTTCAATTTCATTGAGTATCCCCTCAGCAACTTTTCTGGCTCTTTCTCTTCTTTCAGGGTTTTCATCCCAGTTTTCTGCCTTATCATCAAACTCTGACATAAATGCGCTCCCTTCTTTCAACAAGAATACCTATATACTCGTAAACAACTTTGGACTTATCTATATTCCTTAGTATAACTTAAAACAATTCTATACTCATAGATATTTAAATTACTTAATGTTCCAGGTCCTCTAAAAACTATGGCCCAGACCAAAATGAGTTTGGCCTTCACCATCTTCATTGAAGGCATAGTCCAGCCTAATCTGTCCAATAAATGTATTCATTCTTATACCAGCTCCATATGAACTATGGAGATCTCCTAAGTCAATATCATCATCTTCATCCCAGACATTTCCTGCATCTGTAAAAATAACACCGGTAAAATCATCTGTTACAGCGATACGATATTCAAGTTTCAGCAATAACATATCCCTACCGGCAAAGGTACCATTTTTATAACCACGCAGACTGCCTGAACCACCAATTCTATATTTCTCTAAAGCAGGCATATCTCCTGTAGCGGTCCCGGCATTTAGATTAACGGCAAAGGTATGGTCTTCTCTGAAACCTTGATAATACCTCCTTAAATCTAAGTCATACTTGGTAAAATTTGAACCGCCACCCAGCATTTGACCAGCATATTCAATAGAAAAAATATCTCTTCTACCCTCAGTTGGATTGAAGGGGTGATCTGTAGTATCTCGACTAAACTGGAATGCCAAACTGCGAAGATCACTGCCCTGTGTATCACTGACAACTGGGTCATCACTTTCTTTATCATCTACCCACTCTATAGTTGAATCTTCAATTCTCAGCCTTACTTTACCTTTCCAATCTTCATATAGTGGCCGGCCCAGAGATATGTAACCTCCATAACGGTGTTTTAAATAATCTCCATCTTCCGAGTCCGTTCCACTTGTATGTTTATCATATATACTTATCCCAAAAGAAGTTTCTGTATCTAATAACCAGGGTTCGTGAAAGCTTAGTGAATAATTAGTAACTCCTCCAAATTTCCAGTTAAAGGCGAGAGTTTGTCCATTACCGAGTAGATTATTTTCACTCAAATCTATAGAGCCTATCCAGCCGTCTTTTGAACTCCAGGAAGTAGTGGCGAGGAAATTAGCAGTTTTTCCTTCTTCAACCTCCACTATTATATTAACAGTATTATCTTTGTCTTCTACTGGTTCAAGGTCTGGTTTAATATCATTAAATAGTCCCAGGTTAAAAACTTTTTGCAAGGATTTTTGTAAAACTTCTTTGTTTAAGATATCACCCTCAGAAAATATTAATTCCCTTAAAATCACATCATCTTTTGTCTTATTATTTCCTTTAATTATAATATCATTTATGTATCCCTCATTTAGTTTGAGAGTAAGAATTCCTTCTTCAGAAATATTCAGATCATTAAAACCAGCAATAATATATCCATCACTATGGTATAAATCAATAATTTCTTTAGCAGATTTATTTAACTGACTGAAATTAAAGACTTTACCTTTCTCATTTTTCAACAATGAAAGAATCTTTTCATCAGAATAGGATTGATTCCCTTCAATTATAATGTCATTAATAACAGGATATTCAACAACCTGAAAAATAGCTCTTAAACCACCATTATATGGCTCAAAGGAAACAGTAACATCCCGAAAATTTCCAGAATCGTAAATCCTTCTTTGGTCAGCTTTGATTTTATCCACGTCCATTAGTTCCCCGACCTGAGTCTCAATTAATGGCAGTATTTTTGCTTCAGCAATCTCTTCAGTCCCCTCAACTTCTATATCAGTAATAACTTGCAGTCCTTCCTGAGCCGCTACATTGATGCTAAGTAGTATCAGCACAATAATAGTCGATAAAATTAATTTCTTGATCATCTTTGCCACCCCTTTTAAAATTTGCATTAAACAGACTGGCTACTTTTTCACTATAGGCTTAACTTAGCCAGTTAGTTTTCCTGCGTTTTTTTGCTTTCTGTTCTTTTTTACTCTTTTTGTTCTTTCTATTCTTTATGTTTCTTTTACTATAATATCTGGAAATTTTATTAAGAAGTGACTTGCCATTTTCGACCATTTT
>JBKGXW010000094.1:0-8673 GCA_046546395.1 Halanaerobiales bacterium | reverse complement strand
GTTAGAAAGATAAATCTCAGAAAGATAGAATTAGAAAGATAGAATTAGAAAGATAAATTTGATAGTAATATTAGAAAGGGAGTTTACTGATTGAAGAAATTTAAATTTCTTTTTTCGGTAATGATTATCCTGTTATTGTGCGAACTTCAGGTATACCCGTATTATATAGGTGATAGTTCAGGTTTTGATCCTTTAAGCGCTGCACCCAATATGGTGGAGGATACACAAAACTCATATAGATTGATCTGGATTATCATAGACAGGCTCAGTCCTGAACTGCTCTATAAAGCTAATACTCCAAATATAAATATATTGCAGGAAAAAGGTGCTTTTGGTTTGTTGAATGTCCGTACTGCCGGTCATTTGAATTCTGAAAGCACCTATTTAAGCGCCAATGCAGGAAATCGTTGCCAGGGTAGTAAAATGTCGCATAATGCAATAAGTTATGGTAAAGGGGCAAAAAATCCGGGAATTGATCAGCTGACTGCTCTGAATAAAGAGCTAAGTTATCAGGCCAGGCCAGGTCTTCTGGGGGACCTGGCCAGACTTAATGATATAACGATTGGTGTACTGGGAAATAGTGATCTAGATGATCAAGAGCGCCGAACAATAGTATCTATGACTATGGATAGCAGTGGTAACGTTCCATATGCAGAGATAGATAAAGATATACTGGAAACTGTTCAGAAACCCTGGGTTTATCAAACTGATTACAGTAAGCTTGAAAATAATTTCCTGGACTACAGCAATATGGTAGATACTTTATTTATTGAGACTGGAGATATCAGTAGAATAGATTATTATCAGAACTCAAATCTTAATTTTGATATTGATTTACATAATAGTGATTTTCCTGACGGAATCAGTAATCAACAGCAGATTGGTATAGAAAATATAAATCGACAAATTCCTGATAATTGGAGTTTTAAACATAAAAATAGTGAAAATTCTTTCATTTCTGACAAAAACAAATGTGTCCAGAGTAATTATATATATTGTGAGCAGGAGAAGATTGCTGCACTGGAAAGGATAGATAGATTTATTGCTTATATCCTTGAAAGTATTGATCTGGAATATACACAGATTGGAATTATAGTTCCTACACCGGCAGAAGGAGATATTGCAAGAGGTAAGAGACTGGGTTGGGTTTTACTTGCCGGTAGGGGAGTCGGAATGGGGTGGTTGAGTTCTTCGTCAACAAGAAGAAAGGGTATAATTACTATTTCAGATCTTTTACCTACTTTTCTGGCTGCAAATTCTGTGGATGAATTGAATAGTAAGCTGGATTACCTCGATGGTAATCCGATCTATTCTATTCCAGATATAGAAAGACCTGATTGGCATGATCTAATATCACTCAACAACTGGATTTCCTTTATTTATAATATACGCTCACCTTTTATCAAAATTTTTATCCTCTTTCAGATAATAGTCATTATAATGGCGATTTCCAGTACTGTCTGGAAGAAATTAAAACACTTATACATATTTCAAAGCCTTTTTGAATATCTTTTATTAGCGATACTGCTTGTTCCAATTAATTATATGCTGCTCTCCTTATTCAATATAGTAAGTATTAGTATTAATTTATATATATTGCTCTTTCTATTTATAATTGAAGAGACTATTTTACTGAAATACATTGGAAATCGTTTTAACAGGATTTTATATATTGCAATTACACTCGTGCTAATGGTTATTTTTAATTTGCTGCATAATTATATCATGCTGGCTGATTCTATACTCGGGTATTCTTCTATTATTGGTGCAAGGTATTATGGAATCGGAAATGAATACATGGGGTTTTTCCTTGGTGCTTATGTAATGGTCGTTCTTATTTATCTGGAGAGGCTTTCATATGATTACCCGCACCATTCTATATTGTTTGTTTTTTTTCCTGTTGTTTATCTCATAGGTGCCGGGAATCTTGGCGCAAATTTCGGGGGGATGATAACAGCTTTGATAACAGTTGGTACAACAACATATTATATTTATGCTAAAAATAAAACAATTAATAGATTCGGCAATAAATTTACGATTATCTTACTGGCTGCTGGTTTTTTACTTACAATGATATTTCTGGACTATACAGGTATATTTGGTGAAAGAAGTCATATTGGACACGCAGTTCAGCGACTCTTAAATCAGGATTGGGAGTGGATATCTGATACTATTTTTCGTAAGTTCAGTATGAATTTGAAGCTCTTGAGATGGACAATCTGGACCAGAGTGCTACTGGTAATGATTATTTATTTATTCATCCTGTTGAAGAAACCTGTGCCCGGATTGAAAAGTTTTTTTGAGGAAAATCATTTTATTAAGGCTGGTTTCTATGGTATTCTGGCAGGATGTCTGATAACCATGTTCGTTAATGATTCGGGAGTTGTTGCTGCAGCTACACTGCTTTTTTACCCGGTGATGAGCCTGCTGTATTTAATGAAATAATTAGTATATATTACTAAAAAATATAATAAAAAAAAGAAATTCTGTAAATACTATAAAAATGATCATATATCTGTTATTTACAGAAGCAAAACATAATTTGCAAAATAGGGGGAGAGGAAATGGGTATTTTTGATAGGTTTTTTTCCAATAAAGAGATAGACTATTTTCGTTACAGGCTGGTTCTTGATATCGGGACAGAGTATTTGAAGGCTGCTCTGGTTGAATATAATAATAAGGAAAGGTCAATTATTGGTTTCAGTAGAGTTAAACAGGATTATGGAAATATGGATGGTGGCGCCATTACAAATATTTCAGGGGTAATTAATAAATCTCGTGAGGCTTTACTTGGGATAAAGGAATATACTCCACATCAGGCCTATCAAATGGTCTGTGGTATTGCAGGAGAATTTGTCAAGGGAGTTCTGCTTTCCCTAAATATCACCAGAGACAGGGCAGATAAGCAGATTGATGATAGGGAATTAAAGACAATTATTAAAGATGGCGAAAAGCAGGCCTATCAGAAAGCCCTGAAGATGGCAGAACAGGAAACCGGTATTGATGATGTTCAAATGGAACTTATCAAATATACTATAGTTGAGATCAGGGTAGATGGATATAAAGTGAATAATCCCTATCAGTTTCAGGGAAAGAATATAAGTATGACTGTGTTTTATACCTTTGTACCACTTGTTCAACTGGGTGCTCTGAGAACAATTGCCAGCGCACTGGGATGTCAACTGGTTTCTGCAATACCTGAACCCATGGCGGTTGCTGAAGGGATTCTGAACAATGATTCCTATGAATTTGGAGCAATTATAATTGATATAGGTGGTGGGACAACTGACATAGCATTAATCAGAAATGGTGGTATCGAAGGAACCCGTATGTTCGCTATGGGGGGTAGGGCCTTTACCCGGACAATAGCCTCCAGCCTACATGTTTCTCTGAAGGAAGCTGAAGAGTTGAAACTGGCATATTCATCTGGTAAAAAAGTGGAACATCAGAATGATATAGAAAGACTGATCAGGTCTGATCTGGAAATAATATATCAGGGGATAGACCTGTCTCTAAAAGAATTAGCCGGGGGAGAACTCCTCCCGGGGCAGATATATTTCTGTGGAGGCGGGAGTGGTATGAAGGGTTTAATCAGTGGTTTCAGGGCATTGAAATTAAATGAACGTTTACCATTTGGCCAGAAGCCTGTTGTTGAAATTCTATCTGGAAAAGATATTGAGGGTATAGAAGATGTGTATCAATTATTAAATGGTGTGGAGTTTACTACTCCAAGGGCATTGGCCTATTGTGGAGCAATGACAGTAAGTGAAGAGAGGAGAATGATTAATCTTGAAAGTCAGGGGTTATAGGGTATTTTATATTGATAATGAATCTGGTATAAAAGACCTGATTGAGATATTAAAACATACTACAGCTGTGAAAATAGCTCTGGTAATAAAAAATGGACAGTTAATCCTGAATAGTTCAGTTAATCTACAACTTTTAAAAAAATATGTTAAGAAATATAGGAAAGAGTTAGTATTTATAAACCCAGATTTATCTGTCTATGATAAGGTAATTACTGCAGGTTTTCTTCTGTACAGTGATCTAAACACACTTGAAAAAGATTTACCAATCAAGCAAAATGATTCCAGGGTGAAAAGAGGCCTGGAAATTGATTCCAGCATTAAAGATATTATTGCAGTCGGTAGTGAAGATGAAAATACTAAGAGAGATAGTAAAAGAAACAATAGAAGGAACAATTCCCGTAAAAAAGCAGATGATAGTAGTTCTGGAAATAAAGGCAGTACACGTGGGAAAAGGATGATCAGACTTATAGTCACTGCTGGGATATTTTTATTTATAATTGCCATGGCCTATCTTTATTTCCTGTATCCGACTGCAACAATCGAGATAGAACCTGTCATTAAAACTGCAAAACACGAGATTGCGATAACTGCTTCGACAGATTCAAAACAGATAGACTGGGAAAACAGTACTCTTCCATTACATGAAACAGAAGTAGAGATAAGCGGTCAGGAAGTAGTACAGTGTTCAGGTCTGAAACTGGTAGGACATATCAGGGCAGAGGGTGTTGTCAAGTTTATTAATGAACGGCAAGAAGAGGTGGTTATACCGGCTGGAACAGTATTGATGACAGATAATAATATTAAATTCACTACCATTGAAGATGTATTGGTACCGGAGCTGCAGGTAGATTATTTGATGGATGTACCGGTTGGTATGAAAGCCGGCCAGATAGAAGTAGGTATCAAGGCGG
Source organism: Halanaerobiales bacterium (assembly GCA_046546395.1). Lineage (GTDB taxonomy): Bacteria > Bacillota > Halanaerobiia > Halanaerobiales > DTU029 > JBDNGI01. Next base: position 3,953 of record JBKGXW010000094.1, on the reverse strand, counting down.
TGAATCCAGGCAGCTCGGGTAATGTAGGTATTGGACGAATTAAAAAAATTGCCAGTCCAGTTGAAAATGTTTATGTTGTCAATCCTGAACCAAGTAGGGGTGGTAGTGACAAACGGATCCCACTGGTCAGTGAGGAAGACCAGCAGAGGGCCCGTGAAATCCTTGATGAGAAACTAAGGTCAAAACTTATAACCAGGATATATCAGGAGCTGGGCGGTAATTACAGGATAGTCGAAAATGAGATTAATTATTCAGATCCTGTCTATGAGTTTAGTCATAAGATCGGCGAAGAGTCAGATACACTTACCGTTTCCGGATCTCTGACAGCCAGGGGTTATCTCCTCAAGAATAATGAGATAGATAGACTGGTTACAAGGATATTCAAGGACAGACTCCCTGCTGATGTACAACTGATGAGTTCTGGTATTAATATAGAATCCCTCCAACTTGAAGAAATTGATGAAAGTATGTATAATATATTAATAGGGGTAAATGCTCCTGTCATATCTGATATTGATTCGGAGAATCTGGCAAATCAATTATCAGGAATGGCGATAGCAGAGGCTCAGGCACTACTTGATAATATGGCTGACGTGGATAATTACTTGATTAATAGTCAGAAGACAAATTTACCGAATATGAGTTTTGCCATTAAGGTTGTGGTCAGGGAACCTGAAGAAATGAAGGTATTCAATATAAGTGAATAGCATTTTTGGGTGATAAGAGCAATATATGTATATATGGGGGTAAAATCGTTGCGCAGTATGGGATTGGATTTTGGGGATAAGACTATAGGTGTATCTATTAGTGACCCGATGGGCTGGACTGCACAGAGTAAAGGCGTTATCAGAAGGACAAATCTAGCTGATGATTTCAGTGAGCTCAAAAAATACATAGATGAATACAGTGTTGATGAGATAGTTGTCGGCCTTCCTGTTAATATGAATGGAACAATGGGGAAAAGGGCTGAGAAAACAAATCAATTTGTGAACTTTCTGAAGAAAAGGCTTGATATGCCGATTAAACTCTGGGATGAACGTCTTACTACTTCCCAGGCTGAAGGAATTCTTCTGGAAGCAGATATGAGCAGAAAAAAGCGTAAGAAAGTGATTGATCAAATAGCAGCAAATATAATTTTACAGAGTTATCTTGATGCAAAATCGAAAAATAAGGAGGAAATAAGAAATGGCAAATGAAGGTACTTTCTGGATTGATGAAGAAGAGGGAGTTTTAATAATTAGAGATGAAAGTGGTGCCGAGGATAAATATGTAATCGAAGAAATACTTGAAATTGATGATAATAAATATCTTATCCTTGTACCAGAAGATGAGGTGGACAATGAAAAAGCAGAGGCATTTGTATTGAAAATAGTTGGTGGTGAAGAACAGGAAATTTTGAGTGTTGTAGAAGAAGAAGCAGAATTTGAAAAGGTGAAAGATGCTTACACGGCAGTAGAATAGTGATGCAACTATTCATTCACAAATAGCTTATCCTGTACTATAGGGCAAATGTGCTTAATATAAACTTTTGTTGTACGATCCTATTATACCTATCAAAATATTTCCTGTAAAAAAGGCTTCTCTCAATTATTAACAGTATATCATGGTTTCATGATGGAAATACTGTTAATAAAGGAATGAGGGAGGCTTGTTTTTATGTTATTAGGAAAACTTACTTTTAATGACTTATTTAACAATGATAGATATTTTCCCATAGAAAGTACAACTCATGCCCTGGAAAGAATGGAAGAACGGGGCATTGACCGTCAGGTAGTAATAGAAGTTATCCAGGAATTAAATTATAAGATATTATTTTATAATAATTCCGGGGAAGAGGTTGCCATTATAGATCAGGAACATGATATTGCGGTAATAATAGAGGTGAGGTTCAATAAAGTAGTGGTTATAACTGTAATTGATAGGGCCAATATACATATAAAGGATGGCACACTGATGGAAGAGATAGCATGATACAGCCTCTATGAAGAGAATATAAGTATACTGAGTTAATATTATATTTGCTTAAAATGGTATAACTCAAAAATAATTCAGTTCTTTGTAGAGACGAATTGCATGATGATATTTCCTCTGGTATAATTAGACTAACAAATATTATACTGGAGAGATATAACTGTGAAAAAATTCGTTTTTATACTTATTCTAATACTTATTTTGCTTATCTCATTTAAGGTTGTCAATCTTATGGGGCCAGTTGATAGTGATAGTGATGAAAGTATTCAGCTGATGATAGAAAGTGGCACTTCTGCGAGACAGATAGCCAGAAAATTATACAATAATAATCTTATTCAGTCTGAACTGCTCTTCAATATTATGATCAGTGTCCACGGCCTGGAAAATAGTCTTAAAGCAGGAATTTATGATATAGAAAGCAGTAAAAGTATGATAGAGATAATAAACCTGCTGGATGAAGGTCATGTTGCTACCTTCAGAATCACCATTCCTGAGGGATTTACTGTAGAAGATATTGCAAGACGCTTATCTGTATTAACAGATTATCCCGAGGAAGACTTTCTCTATTATGCAGGACAGACCATGGGAAGGAACTATTTAAATCTTTCTGGCAGGGATATTAAGTATGCCCTGGAAGGATATCTTTATCCCGATACCTATATAATACCTCAGGAGTATGGTCCTGAAGATATATTGGAGGTTATGCTGTCAGTTTTTGAGAAACGCTGGCTTGATAGATTGGACAGGATATCTGAGGCTGATAATGATGAAATTGATGTATATGAAGCAGATTATAATGATAGACAGGAAAACAGTCAAGAAGTAGTCAGTCAATTTACCCCACATCAGATCATGACAATTGCCTCCATGATAGAGAAAGAGGCCAGGTATGATGAGGAGAAACCACTCGTTGCAGCTGTAATATATAATAGACTTCAGAGAACTATGTTACTTCAGATAGACGCATGTATTCAGTATATTCTCCCCGGTAGGAGTGACAGGGTTCTTTATAGTGATCTTGAGATAGATTCACCATATAATACCTATCTATACCCGGGGTTACCGCCCGGGCCAATAGCCAGTCCGGGAGCAAGCTCTATAGAGGCTGCTTTAAAACCTGCTGATGTTGATTATTTATTTTACTTTGCAAGAGAGGACGGCAGCCATGTTTTCAGCCGCACATATAGAGAACACCTGGAACTGCAGAAGGAGATGAGGAATAACTGATGAATGACAGCAACATATTAAAGCCAGAAAGAGATGAGTCTTTACTACGCCTCGAAAATGAAGCCCGTAAGGCTTATATCCCTATTGTCAAGCCCGAAGTCGGTCAATTCCTCAGTGTAATGGTAAGGGCCTGTAAACCTGTCAGGATACTGGAAATAGGTACTGCTATCGGCTATTCCACGATCTGGATGGCCAGGGCATCAGCTGCTAATACTGAAATTGTAACAATTGAAATCAAGGAAGAGATGTATAGACAGGCTGCTGAGAATTTTAAAAAATTTGGACTGGACCAACAAATAAATCAGAAACTTGGTGATGCACTGGAGATACTCCCCTGTTTACGGCGGGAGTTTGATTTTGTATTTATAGATGCCGCCAAAAGTCAGTATCTGAACTATCTGGAGATGATACTTGAGCTTCTTCCCTCAGGTGGGGTTATTATAGCTGATAATATTCTCTACCGGGGTTATGTAGAAAAGGAAGGCCCGATAAAACGAAAGAGAAGAGCTATGGTCAATACATTGAAGGACTATATTGATGTTGTCAAAGAACATGAATTACTTGAGACAAGTATATTATCAATAGGTGATGGAATAGCTATAAGTGTCAGGAAGTAAGTCAATATAATTAACAGATAATGATATTTTTTAATGATGTAACTTAGACAATATAATCTAATTAATATAATAAATGAAAGATAATTTAATGATGTAACTTAGACAATATAATTTAATTAATATAATAGTGAAAGATAC
>JBKGXW010000093.1:0-8698 GCA_046546395.1 Halanaerobiales bacterium | reverse complement strand
TAAAAATATATTATTAGTATAATCTTTGAGAGCTTTAGTTCTCTTTATTTTTTATCATGTTTCATCCTGAGATTTTTAAAGTAGCTGTTACTGGAGAAAGTAAATAATAAGCGAAAGAATACCCTATAGCAAGGATGATTGATAAGCTGCTATAGGGTTTTTTTCATATGCATTCATTGTCTTCCCGAGTTTATGATTAGAACAACTCCTGATATCTTAAACCCCATTTAGTTTTGCTAATTCACACTCAGTAAATGTTATTCATTATATGTCACTCATGAATAAATAAAATATCTTACTTTATACTATTTATTATAATGATATTAAAACATTATAGGGGGATTTTTAATGGATAGACTTCTATATGGTGCGGCATATTATGATGAATATATGCCTTATGATCGACTTGAAGAAGATATAAAGATGATGAAAGAGGCAGGTATCAATCTGGTAAGAATTGCTGAATCTACATGGAGTACACTTGAACCACAGAATGGAGAGTTCAATTTTTATCACATTGACAGGGTGCTGAAAGCCATGCATGAGGCAGAAATAGTGGTGATAGTGGGTACCCCGACATATGCTGTACCGACCTGGATGGTCAGGCAGCACCCAGATATACTGGCTACTACTGCTGAGGGAAAGAATGAATATGGACCCCGGCAGAACATGGATATCACAAATCCAACATATCTTTTTTATGCAGAGCGGGCAATCCGTATGCTGATTTATCATGTCAAAGATCACCCTGCAGTTATCGGATATCAGATTGATAATGAGACAAAACACTATAATACTGCAGGTCCCAATGTACAACATATGTTTGTGAAATATTGTAAGAGAAAGTTCAGTCTGGATGAGCTAAATGATAAATTTGGACTTGATTACTGGAGCAACCGTATCAACAGCTGGGAGGACTTTCCCTCAGTTAATAATACTATTAATATGAGTTTGAGGGGTGAATTTGAGAAGTTTCGCAGAAAGCTGGTAACTGATTTTTTATCCTGGCAGGCGGATATTATCAGGGAGTATAAGAGAGAAGATCAGTTTATTACACACAATTTTGATTTCGAGTTCAGGGGTTATTCATATGGTATTCAGCCCGATGTTGACCATTTTTCGGCATCGAGTGCAGTGGATATTGCCGGCTGTGATATATACCATCCTTCACAGGAAGAGCTGACAGGTGCCGAGATAGCACTGGGTGGTGATATTACCAGATCAATGAAACAGAATAACTATCTGGTGCTGGAAACCGAGGCTCAGGGATTCGCAGAATGGGTTCCATTTCCCAATCAGCTGCGACTACAGGCCTTCAGTCATATAGCATCAGGTGCATCTATGGTAGCATACTGGCACTGGCATTCCCTACATAATGCTGTTGAGACTTACTGGAAAGGCCTACTCAGCCATGATTTTGCTTCAAATCCTACTTATGAAGAGGCTAAAACTATCGGTAAAGATTTTGAAAGATTGAGTAAGAATTTACTTGGTTTAAGGAAAGAGAATGATACCGCTATTTTATTCAGTAATCAGGCGCTGACAGCGCTCAATGGGTATGTTCATGGGCAGAAGATAGACTATAATGACTTGTTGCGAAAGTATTATGATGCCCTGTATAGAATGAATATAGAATGTGATTTTGTTGATCCTTTCAGTGCGAATATTGAAAATTATAGATTGCTTATTGTACCGGGTTTATATGCTGCCTCTGATGCTCTGCTGACCCGTTTAAATAAATTTGTTGAAGAAGGAGGCTATATCGTTTATTCTCTTAGATCTGGTTTCTGTGATGAAAATGTAAAGGTAAGGTCTACTCCACAACCGGGTATTATTAATAAGGCCTGTGGTGTTTTTTATAATCAGTTTGTTGCTTCAAAGGGTATAGGCCTCAGGGGTAACCCCTTTAATGTAGGGCCAGACGAAAATAAACTGACAAACTGGATGGAATTGCTGATACCAGATGAGGATACTGAGGTGTTAGCCTATTATGATCATAAATACTGGGGAAAGTATGCAGCTATAACCCTCCATCAGTATGGTGATGGAACGGCCGCTTATGTCGGCTGTATTCCCGGGGATTCAATAATATCTGAATTACTTAAGGGAGTTGTGAAGAAGGCAGGATTATGGAGTATAGATCAGGAAATAGAGTTTCCTCTTATCACAAGAAAAGGTATTAATAAAGATAATAATGTATTACATTTCTATTTTAACTATTCCTCAGATCCCAGGGATTTTGTATATCGACATAATGAAAGTAGAGAGTTATTAACAGGTAAACATGTGAAAAACGGTGAGAAGTTGGAATTAGAGCCCTGGGGTGTGTTTATTTTAGAGGAGGAATAGTGTTTGAGTACTGATTAGTAGTTTTTCTTAGTATAAAAACGCAGTTGGAGGTTAATATATAGATATGGATATGATTTCTATATAGAGTCGCTATAGAGTTGCTATAGAGTCTCAGATATGAGGTCATCTCGAATCATGAAATTGCCGAGGAGGTATTATATGAGGAAAAAGCGTTTATTTGTAAGTAGTCTATTAGTTTTACTGATAGTTTTATTAACTGGTTGTGGTGAGAATACAACTCAGGAGGCTGAACCTGAGGAAGTTACACTAAACCTATTTATTGCTCAACCCAGGTTCAGGGATCAATATGAGGCCTATCTGGATCGTTTTGTTAAAAAGTATCAGGAAGAAGAGGGAATAACCGTAAATTATGAAATGGAGATGCCTGGCGCCGATCAGGCCAGTCAAATACTGAAAACAAGATTAACTACAGGTGAAGACCTTGATGTCTTTATGATACATGCAATTAATGAAAAGGAGCAGTATTATAAAGCGGGTTATCTTGAGGATTTGTCTGATCAACCCTGGGTAGATGATCTATATGATAGTGCCAGAGAAGCAGTTACATATGATGACAAAGTCTTGGCATTACCCCTTGAAAGTCTAACCTGGGGTATCTTATACAATCGAGAACTATTTGATGAATTAGGGATTGAACCTGCAATGAACTTATCAGAGATGGAGGAAAATGTACAGGCTATAAAGGACGCAGGGAAGACTCCATTTCTGGCATCATACAATGAAGCCTGGATTCCACAGCTATTCCTGCCATTAACAACTGGTGCCTATGCCAATACGACATATCCTGACTTTATTGAAAGAATGTATGAAGATGATGCGTCATACTCTGAACTATCGGAAATGTTTAACATTATAGACCTGGTACATGCTAATGCCAATGAAGATGGACTGGAGATAGGGGGTAGTGATGGAAGTGCAGAGTTTGCCGCCGGTGAATATGGAATGTGGGTACAGGGTTCCTGGTTTTCAGCAACAATTCTTGAGGCAAATCCAGATTTTCAATTAGGTGTGGCTCCACTACCGGTAAGTAATGATGAAGAACAGACCATGATTAACAACTCTGTCTCTACCTCTTTATCAGTAAGTTCTTTTAGTAAACATAAGAAGGTGGCCAAAGATCTGGTTGCATTTTTCCTCGATCCAGAGGCATCTTCAGATTTCTTCCAGGAAGTACAATTCAATCCTATATCAGAAATACATAAATTCGAGACATACCCCTGGATTGATGAGGCTGTACAGTATGTTGAGGAAGGTAAGTCCTATATAGACCCATCTATTCCACAGGCAGTAAAAGATGAGTCCGGTAAGTCTTTACAATCCTATTACTCCAAAATTGTAACACAGGAGGACGTAATTAATGCTTTAGATGAATCCTGGAGAAACTTTAACCAGGTGAACCAGGAAAACTAGTTACAATCAAACCTATAATAGAATATCTGGAACATAAGAGTAATGAAAGAGAAAGTGGGTCTCATGACCCACTTTCTATCAGAGGGGGTTTAAGATGGATAGATATAAAGATATAAGGGGCTTAATAATCTTCTTACTGCCGGCACTTCTTTTTTATACTATCTTTATGATAGTCCCGACCGTTATGGGACTTAGTTATAGTTTTACAGACTGGAATGGTCTAAATCCTAACTACAATTTTGTGGGGCTGAGAAACTTTATTAATGCCCTGACTCAGGATAAAAACTTCCTGAATTCTATTCAGTTTACATTAAAATATGTACTCGCCCTGGTGCTGCTTTCCAATATTTTCGCTCTCTTTCTGGCTGCATTAATCGATTCACGCCGCAAAACCCAGAATCTCTTTCGAACAGCTTACTTTGTACCTAATATGGTTAGTTATATCATCGGGGCATATATCTGGCAGTTTATCTTTAAGGTAGTATTAAAAGAGTTGGCAGAAAGACAGTATCTGGGTTTTCTGGGGCAACCCTGGCTGGGCAATCCGAACTTCTCTTTCTGGGCAATAGTTATTATGTCTCTATGGACAAGTGTAGGATATATTATGGTTATATATATAGCGGCTCTACAGGGAATTCCTGTAGAATTCAAAGAAGCCGCCAGAGTAGATGGCGCCAATCAGGTACAGGTCTTTTTCAGGATAACACTACCGATGATTATGCATGCTGTCACCATAAATTCATTTTTGATGCTCCGTAGTGGATTTATGACATTTGATCAGATATATGGTTTAACTGGAGGGGGACCTGGCAGATCAACGCAGGTAATGTCACTTAATATCTATGAAGAGGCATTTTCCAGTTATTTTAGATATGGTTATGCCAATGCAAAAGGAATAATACTTTTTCTCTTTGTTTTACTATTAACATTTATCCAGTTTAGAGTCACCCGGAGAAGGGAGCTGCAAACATGATTAAGAGAAGAATTATATCGATAATTCAGTTGCTTATATTAATTTCAGGGACTATTTTATTTTTGTTCCCATTATATATAGCCTTATTGAATGCCTTTAAGACTGATGGAGAGATGGCCAGGTCTATCCTGTCATTTCCAAGGAGTATAAATTTTTATAATTTCACTACCGCATTCAGGAGGCTTAATTTCCTTAAGACTACTTTAAATACATTCATCATTACCAGCCTCTCGGTAATAGGCATACTTTTCTGCAGTTCTCTGGCTGGTTATAAATTGTCCAGAACACCAGGCAAAGTGGCCAACTTTTTTTACGGTCTATTTGTTGCTTCAATGTTAATTCCTTTTCATTCTATAATGATTGCTCTGACGAAAACGGCAATGATATTTGGTGTCAAGGGATCTATTCTGGGGATTGTTACTATTTATATTGGTCTGGGTGTTAATATGGCAGTTTTTTTATATGCTGGGTTTGTGAGGACTATACCAATGGAATTAGAAGAAGCAGCAATTATTGATGGTTGTGGGCCATTTCAAACCTTCTTTTATATTATTTTTCCACTACTGAAACCCATATCGGCAACAATAGCTATCCTGAATGCTCTCTGGATCTGGAATGACTTTTTACTACCTCTATTGATGATAACTGATGCAGATAACTATACATTGATTCTTGCAGCCAACAGTTTTTTTGGTAAATACACTGCTGACTGGACCAACTTACTTGCTGGCCTATTGATGACATCATTACCTTTGATAATCTTTTATCTGTTTTTCCAGAAACATATTGTTAAGGGAATTACAGCAGGGGCCGTCAAAGGATAGAAAGCACTTACTGGAAGTGGTACGGGAAATGAAATGGATTTCTACAACTGAGGAAGAGTTATGGCATGAAATGGATTTTAAATCTCCTGAGATTGGTGAAGATACCATTGAACTGATTATTGATGACAATATAATTCTGTTATTAAAATTCATCATTGTATTTCTTTATAAAATATGCTATTATAAATACTGATATCATATAGAAGGGTGATTCCAGTGACAAAAGGTCAAATAGAAGCCAGGATTAGTCAAGCAGTTACCAGGTTTGAAATTGAAATCATGGGAAGAGGCCCTAAACAGATAAATACAATAATTGTTAAAGATTTGATAATTATTAGGCTCGAAGGTTTCTTCAGTATTTCTGAAAAGAGGCTGGCAGAGAATAATAGTGTTGAATTGATCAAGAAGGTCAGGACTTTATTATTTGAAAATGAAGAAAAGAACTTTAAAAGCCTTATTGAAGAAATAATTGAGTCAAAGATAGTTAGTCTTCATTCAGATGTCAGTACCAGAACGGGTGAAAAGATAATAGTCCTTACTATGGGAGAAGATCTGGAAGAAAAATATAAATAGCAAATATAATTAGATAGATAAATATAATTAAATACATTTGGCAGACAAATGAAGGGTATATTTTTACCAGTCGAGGAGTAGGTCAATATCCATTAGCTGATAGCTAATGTGGTATTGACCTTTTTTGCTGTTCAAATGATTTGTCTGTAGGATCCTAAATTAGGTATTTAATTATTTTTATATAATTCCTCATACATAAGAAACTTACTAATGCATGAGGGTGGATTCAATTTAAAAAAATTGGCTTGGCCATCATTTTTTTGAAGTCCTTTGATGGTATAAAACTAATGGTATAAATCTTAGTTTAGCCAATAAAAAAAGAAGGGAGTAGTATAATAATGAGTGTAGAAAAAGACTTTAAAAACATCAAATTATCTAAGGAGGTTATTGAACTTCTAAATGCCTGTCCTGACTATATAGTAGGTAATACTATTCAGGACCTGGTAGACCTATCGATTAGAGATACTGGGAAAGATGGATGGAGTAATGTTGAATATGATATAGCTGGTAACGGAAAAGTTGTTGAGGCAAAGGTATGTAAAGTTCGAAATGGAGTGGCAGCTAATTATGTAGAGTCATATATGAGACGTCGTGACCCTAACTGTATGGTAATCGCTGATGAGAATCCTACCGACAAGGTGAGATTCAATGATAAATATGCTTATGATTTTGAAGAACTTCGTCAGGAAACCTTTGAATGGCTAAAAGGACAGGAACTCTGTCTATTCTTCTTTAGAACAGGTCCTGATAGCCTTGGAATGGATGCAATGGCTATAGCTCCAGCAAATGCTGGGTTTTTCGCTCTTGGTCTCGGACTTTTACAGGGTATCATAGATACAAATGAAATGTCCGAAGGTTTTAATCCAGAGGCAGTTATTTATGTAGCCCCATCTTTCAGGCATACACATTTTGACGGCAAACAGGTTGTTGTTCATAATAGAATGCCTGGAAACTATGAATTATTCAGTTATAATCTCTATCCCGGCCCCAGTGCCAAAAAGGGTTGTTATGGAATGCTGATCGATAGAGGTGAAAAGGAAGATTGGGTAACCTTACACTGCTCAACAGTTGAAGTTATCACACCTTATGACAACAAGGTAACAATAACCCATGAGGGAGCCAGTGGAGGTGGTAAGAGTGAGATGCTACAGGATATGCACCGTGAGAGAAACGGCAGCTTACTGCTGGGCCAAAATACTCTTAATGATGAGAAAATTCTCCTTACATTACCACAGGGCTGTAGTTTGAGACCAGTAACTGATGATATGGCTGCTGCATCTCCTACAATTCAAAAAGATAATGGTAAATTGACCCTTGTTGATGCTGAGAATGCCTGGTTTATCAGGGTTGATCATATTACAGAATACGGTACTGAACCACATCTGGAGGAAACAACTTGTCAGCCTGATTCACCATTGTTATTCTTAAATATTGATGCAGCACCAGATAGTACTGCTTTAATCTGGGAGCATATTGAAGATGAACCAGGAAAACCATGTCCAAACCCAAGGGTAGTTCTTCCGAGAAAGAGTGTATCTGATGTTATTGATGAGCCAGTGACTGTGGACATACGTAGTTTTGGTGTCCGTACACCTCCATGTACAAAAGAAAATCCAAGTTATGGTATTATTGGACTATTTCATGTTCTGCCACCAGCTCTGGCATGGTTATGGAGACTTGTAGCACCACGTGGTTATGGAAACCCAAGTATTGTAAATACTGAAGGCATGAGTTCTGAAGGGGTAGGGTCTTACTGGCCTTTTGCAACAGGACGTAAAGTTGAGCAGGCGAATTTACTGCTAAAACAGATTGTTAATACACCAAAAGTCCGCTATATCCTCACACCCAATCAGCATATTGGAGCATGGAAGGTAGGTTTTATGCCTCAGTGGATTACCAGGGAATATATAGCAAGGAGAGGTGGGGCATGGTTTAATGAAGATCAACTTGTTCCATCTCGCTCATCACTGCTTGGATATGCCCTTAGAGAATTGATGATAGAAGGTCAGAGAATAGAGAAAGAATTTCTACAGGTTGAAAAGCAGGAAGAAGTAGGAAAAGAAGCATATGATAAAGGTAATGAAATCTTATTTAATTTCTTTAAGAAACACCTGGATCAATTTAATGTACCGGATCTACTTCCTCTTGGCAAGGATATATTGGATTGTTTCCTGTCTGGCGGAAACATTAAAGACTATATTTCTCTAATTAATTCTGAACCTATTATTACTAAAGAATAATAACTAAAGCTTTAAATAAAAAATTAGGGATAGGTCAACATCAGTGATATTATTGTGTTTATAGTAAAGGGGTGTTGACCTGCATATCCCTGTCAGAGCTAGCATAGTAATCGATGCCGGCCATGGTGGTAGAGATCCTGGGGCTATAAAAAATTATTATTCCAGATTGGTAAAAGAAAGTGATATTGTTTTTGATATATCAAACCGTCTGGTATTTACTGCAATCATACAATTATGGCCCGCGATATTGGTAGAGACTGGTTTAAAGTCAACTTACTTTTTATAGTATTAGGTGTATAAAAGGAGGA
>JBKGXW010000092.1:0-8736 GCA_046546395.1 Halanaerobiales bacterium | reverse complement strand
AAGCAAAGAAAAAAGCAAAGAAAAACAAAGAGAAAGCTGTTGAAAAAAAAGCAGATAATAATAACGGAAAAGGGGAGAAAGAATTGATTAGTTTTGATGATTTTATGAAACTTGACATAAGGGTCGCGGAAGTACTGGAAGCAGAAAAGATTGAGGGAAGTAATAAATTATTGAAATTGCAGGTAGACATGGGTGAAGAGAAAAGACAGCTTGTTGCCGGTGTAGCAAAACACTATGAGGCAGAAAACATGGTTGGCAAAAAGATATTAATGCTAGCCAATCTTGAACCTGCTACCATATTCGGAGTAGAGTCAAATGGTATGATTCTTGCTGCATCAAATGATGAAGGGGAACTAACCCTCACTACTGTTGAAAAAGATATAAGTAGCGGCAGTATGGTTAAGTAGTATTTGTTTTGATATAATAATATTATGGAGATAAATATTATTTTTCTGCTTAGTATTAAGAAGTTGGTATAGAATAATATTTATCTTTATCTTGATAAAATAGAATGATTGTACTGTAATATTTTAATTCCAGAACCCACCATTAGCCTGGTGGGTTTGATTAATAGAGGATGATGAATGATGTCACACCTTAATTTTGTAAAGAAAATTTCATCTACTGCTGTATATAACAGGGGTCTTCGTTATTATAAGCAGGGGGCAATTGCCAATTATAATCTGAGAAAGACAGAGTCAGGTACTTTTCGCATCAGTGGCACAGTACGCGGCCAGTATTATTATGACCTTGTCATTGACCTTAATATTGCAGATAATGGCAAGATTTATTACAAAACCAGGTGTACCTGTCCATATGACTGGGGTGGTGAATGTAAGCATGTAGTTGCACTTTTGATTAAGTTTTTTGAAGAAGATTATGACCAGCTCAAGAAAGATATACTGATTTCCAGAAATTATGGTAAATTACTTGAACTTAGCAGGGATGAAGAAGAAAAGAAACTTTTATATTTTATTAAGGGTTTAAAAGAAGACAAACTGGTTAACTTCAAGATATATATTGAAACAGACACAATAGATATAGTGGACGCAAAACAGGGTGCTGAAAGAATTATTCGAGGCTACCAATATAAGGATGATTACAGCTATTACCAGATCAATGCCAGGGATAGACATATTCTGAATTTCCTGAATGATTATTCCTATAGTAAGGGAAGAGAAGGTAATTCCTTTTTGCTGCCAAAAACAGAGGAAAACTTCCTGTTTCTTAAAGGTATAGTCCGGGAAGGGCGACTGTACTATGAAGATACACGTAAAGAGGTTAAGGTTGGAAATGAATTAAGCCCTGCCTTTATTCTTGATGGAGATGAGGAAAAAGTAAAGTTTAAAATGGACATTGATTACCAGATTTACCAGGGGAAAGAGGGTCTTTTTCTATGGACAATAATTGAGGATACTATTCATCCTGTTCGAAATAAAAAAGTACTGGAGTTACCTGATGAAATAAGAATTCCTGAGAAGAGTAAAGGTGAATTTCTTTTTGAAGTGCTGCCACAGTTACAGAAAAAGTATAAATTGACAGTTGAGGGAGAGCTAAATAATTATAAGGTCATTAAAACAGAACCAATTATAAATCTGCATCTGGATAGTGTTGAAGGAATACTACAATGCACTGCAGAAGTATCTATTGGTGAGGAAATCTATCAGGGAGCAGAAATTCTGTCTATAGATATAGAGGATAATGAATACAGGCGTTCAGAGCATGATGACAGGGTGTGGTATGCAAAAAATCATGAACCAGTAAGTGCATTGATTGATTTTCTGGAAGAGTATGAGTTTCATGTCAGGCCAGACTCTTTTTTTATTAAAAAAAAGGGAGATATACAGGAGTTTATCACAAATGGTCTCCTTTATCTTCGTGAGGAGTGGAATGTATCACGGAGTGAGTCCTTTAATCAGATTCAGGTAAAATCAGTGGAACTGGAACCTGTCATTGAACTTCTGGAAAGAGATGATGAGGATGGGAAGATAGACTGGTTTGAATTCCGGGTCTATTATAATCTTGGTGGGCATACCTTAAGCAGGGAAGAACTGCTCAAGATGATCAGGTATAATAAAAGCGGTGAGGCATATATTCAGATTGATGATAGTTATTATTTCCTCCAGGAGGGCAAACGGGAGGAAAATTTGAAGGAAATAATAGACCTGGCTGATAGTGATACCGGAGAGGAAAACTACAGGAGTAATTACTACAATATCCTCTATTATAAAAGACTGGTTGAGGATAGTGGTATAAGTTTTCAGGGAAACAGGGTTTTCAATCAACTTGATCAGGATATCAGCGGAGATAGCCTGGTCAAGAAAGTGGATATTCCCCATCAGGTGGAAGGATTACTACGCAACTATCAGAAAGATGGATTTTACTGGTTGAGATTTTTGTATAAGTACAGGTTCGGTGGAGTATTAGCTGATGACATGGGACTTGGGAAAACAATACAGGCACTTACTTTGCTGAAAAGTGTTGAATTAGCAGCCCCTTCATTAATCGTATGCCCTCGGACTTTGATATATAACTGGAGTGAAGAGGTAGAGAAGTTTTTTCCGGGAACAAAGTATCTGGTCTATTATGGGACTCCTGAAGAAAGGGAGGAAATGATAAATAAGCTGGGAGATTATGAGATAGTAATAACATCTTATTCGATACTCAGCCGGGATTTTAAAACTTTGAATAAACAGGGCGAGGGCTTTTCATACTGTATACTCGACGAAGCCCAGCATATTAAAAATTATAAGACAAAACGAGCCAGAGGGGTTAAGTCAATTAAGGCTTTATACAAACTGGCTTTAACCGGTACTCCCATAGAGAATTCTGTTGAGGAGCTCTGGTCTATATTTGATTTTCTGATGCCTGGTTATCTCGGAAATTATACACATTTTAGAAAAAATTATTTTAATCCAATTAGCAATGAAAATGACAGTGAGAGGCTTTTAGAGTTGAAGAAAAGGGTGGAGCCTTTTCTACTTCGACGCAAAAAAAATGAAGTACTTAAGGAATTGCCGGATAAAATAATCAATTATCAGTATGTAGAGATGACGAAATTGCAGCAGGATACGTACAGACTGGTACTGGAAGAAGTCAGAAATAAGGTTTTTGAGACAGTTAGTGAAAAGGGCTTTAATCAATCCAGAATCCATATACTGGCTGCATTGACAAAATTAAGGCAGATATGCAATCATCCTGCACTGGTTCTTGATAAAGCAGACCAGCAGGCCCCATCTGGTAAGATAGATACTCTGATGGAGATGGTTGAAGAGGCCATAGAAGGTGGTCACAAACTGGTTGTCTTCAGTCAGTTTGTTAAGATGTTGAAATTAATAAGAGAGAGGTTTGATATACAGGGGATAAATTATGAATATCTGGATGGAAGTACCCATAACAGGATGGAAAGGGTTAATAGATTTAACTCTGAAGAGGAGATTGGGGTTTTTTTGATCAGTCTTAAAGCCGGGGGTGTTGGACTGAATCTTACCTCTGCTGATATTGTTTTTCATGTAGATCCCTGGTGGAATCCTATGGTGGAGAGACAGGCTACAGACCGGGTTCATCGAATTGGTCAGGAGAACAAGGTGATGGTCTATAAATTAATTACAAGGGGTACAGTGGAGGAAAAGATGCTAAAACTGCAGAAGAGAAAAGAAGAGGTTTTCAATAGTGTCATTGAAAGTAACTCTACTAAGTCTGAAACAATAACCTGGGAAGATATACAGGAGTTATTTCAATACTAATTATTTATAATAAAGACATTTGTTCGGTTATTACAGTACAAATGTCCTGTATTTGGTATCAAAACATTTGGTCTCCCCATATATCTTGTGGGTGTGGTAGAGGAGGACAAGTGTTCTAATATTAATTTTTAGCTAGATAAATTAAATGGAATTTCATTCTGCTCCTGTCTATGAGCTAAGTGAAAGAGATTGTAGTTTGTTCAAAAAATGGCATCCGCTGTCGGTTTTATAGACAAGGGATGTATTTTTTGATATAATTTTATGTAGTAATAAACTATACAAATATATGAGAATAACTAGTAAAATTACTTATAATATTTAATAATAGATTGAGAATTTTACTTTATAAAATAAGTTTTCAGATAGAAATAAAGAAAATCATGGGTTATACTCGGAAAACAGGGAATTAATCCATGAAATAAGGAGTATTATTAATTATATTGGGATAATTCTTCAATAAACAGGTGTCAGGGAGGAGTTAAAAATGAAAGATCGCAATTATATACCCAAGGCTACAGTAGAGAGATTGCCTCTGTACTATCGTTGTCTTGATAGAATTTCATCTTATGAAAGTAATGATGTGGTTTCTTCCAAAGAGTTGGGAGGAAAATTAGGTATTCCATCTACTCAGGTAAGGAAAGACTTATCTTATTATGGCGAGTTTGGTCGTAGAGGGGTAGGTTATGATGTAGATGGGTTGAAGAAATCTATCGGTAAAATACTGGGAGTAAATCAGCTGTGGTCTGCTATTCTGGTTGGAGCAGGTAATCTTGGTAGAGCACTGGTTAATTACCAGGGATTTAACAAAATGGGATTAAAAATTACCAATATAGTAGATGCAGACCTTGTAAAGATTGGGAATAAAGTGGGAAACATTACGGTAAGAAGTGTGAAAGAACTAGAAAGTCTTGTGAAAGAGAATGATATAAGAATTGGAATAATGGCAGTACCAGGGTCCGCAGCTCAGGAGGTTGCAGATAAAATGGTGACTGCAGGTATAAAGTCTATCTGGAATTTTGCCCCTACCAGATTGATAGTACCTGAAGATGTACTTGTGCGTAATGAAGATTTGGCTGTGGGAATAGCTAGTTTGATATATCATTTAAGTTGGAACGAGAACCATAAAAATTAAAATTATTAGGATTATATTTTTTTATAAAATGAAGAGTAGACTTTTTGCAGTCCATATTTAGTAGGGGTAAAGATAAACTCTGTATTTCCCAGAAACAAATAACCACCCGGATTTAAGGCTTCTGTAAATTTATGTGTAAGCATATCTTTAATATCACTGGTTAGATATATAAAGAAATTTCTGCTGAGTATAAGGTCCCAACCCTTTTTGAAAGGTTCATTTATCAAGTCCTTCTGCTCAAAATTTATTTTTTGTTTAATTTTTGTATCAAGTTTATATCTGACTGGTGTCTGGCTGATTCTAAGGAAATATTTATCCAGTACATCTTCTGGTACGTTTTGTACTGAGTTGGGGTTGTAAATAGCGTTTTTGGCTTCTTCCAGAATATTTACATCAAGGTCACTTGCCAGTATTTTGTACTGATTATCCCTATATTTTAATTCAGCAAGCATCAGTGCAAGGGTATAGGGTTCTGAACCGTTTGAGCATGGTGCACTCCATATATTTATTTGCTTATTTTGTTCGAAGAGCTCAGGAAATATTTTTTTTTCAAGATATTTGAAGTTCTGGGGATTACGATAGAATTCAGAGGTATTAATAGTGAAATGATCCAAGTAAGCTTCCTTGAATTCCAAATTGTTTTTTAATAGATAAATACACTCATCATAATCTGCTACCTCATATCTTCTCATGATACTATCGGTACGGCGTTTAACTCTTTTGATTTTATATCCACTTAGCTTGATGTTTAATATCTCTGATGCCTGGTCTGTAAACTGGTCAAAAGTTAGGGACATCTAAAATCTCCTTTCAATTAGATCGTTTATTTTAAATGGTATCTGGTGTAATGGAACAATCTCATCAAAGGCGTTTGCTCTGATAGTGGCTGCTGGCATCCCGTAGACTAACGCTGTACTTTCGTCTTCTACTATACCATAACCTCCATTATCTTTAACTGTTTTCATACCTTCGGCACCATCGACTCCCATTCCGGTCAGGATAATACCAACCACTCTGTCTGAATAGTTTTCTGCAACGGACTTCATCATATGGTCCACACAGGGTCTTACACTCCATTTGGGAGCTGACTGATCCAGAGTTATTTTACCCTGATCATTGACACGCATGTGATAATCACCAGGAGCTAAAAAGGCCTTGCCTGGTTCAAGAATATCACCTTGCTCTGCCTCTTTGACTGAGATCTCGGAGTCCTGATCAAGTCTATTTGCAAAAGAAGTTGTGAATCCCGCCGGCATATGCTGAACTATTAATATTGCTGCAGGGAAATCTTCAGGTAGTGTAGGTATAATTGCCTTTAATGCCTTCGGTCCGCCGGAAGATGTCCCGATTGCTAAAATAGGGAACTTGCTTCCTGAGCTTTTTTTTGATATCTTATTCTTATAGGGTGGTGTAATTGGTTTAATCTTTAAAGCAGGTCTAGCTTTCATATGTGCTGCTGCATTTATCTTTAAGATCAGATTTTTTGCTATTTCGTTCATACTCATATCTGTAGATCCATCGGGTTTAGGTATAAAATCAAAAGCACCTAATTCGAGGGCTTTCATTACTGTTAATTTGCTGTCGACGGCACTAACCATAATGGTTGGAACAGGTTTTTTGTCCTTCATAATCTCTTTGAGTGTTTCAAGGCCATTTTTGACAGGCATATCTACATCAAGAGTTACGACATCAGGTTTAAGCTTCCGGATTTTTTCCAGGGCTTCGACACCATCGCCAGCAGTAGCAATTACCTTTATGTCAACTTCCTTTTCAATGGTTTTCTTAAAGATTTGCCTCATAAATGAGGAATCATCGACAACTAACACTTTAATCATATAAAATTAGACCCCCTAAGAGTTTGAAAAGTAGTATGATTTGATATACAGAAATTATGATCTTTAAACATTTATTCCTAAATATAAATCATTTTACGACAAAGTTCTATAATATACTATTTCTTCTTTATCTTTAAAAATCCTGCAAAGAAATGTGGTGAATTTAGAATGAAAATAGAAGTATCGGTACTGTCCAGTGGAAGTTCAGGGAATTCCATATATATATCTGGTGGTAAAACCAGTATTTTAATAGATGCCGGTCTGAGTGGAAAAGAAATTGAGAAGCGATTATCAAAAATAGGGGTAGCAGCAGATAACCTTGATGCAATACTGGTAACACATGAGCACTCAGATCATATTCAAGGTGTCGGGGTTCTATCCAGGAGGTATGATCTACCTATTTATGCTAATGACCTGACATGGGCAGGAGCGGAAAACAAACTGGGTAAAATCAGGAGTAAAAATTGCTGCACACTTAAAGATGAATTTATGATAGGAGATTTAGGAATATTGCCATTTTCAATCTCACATGATGCCAGTGCACCTGTTGGATATATCGTACAATGTGCTAATAAGAAGATAGGACATGCAACAGATATGGGTTATATACCAGATGAAGTAGAAAAGCGTCTTAATGGTCTGGATTTTCTAATAATAGAATCAAACCATGACCTTGAGATGTTGATGTCCGGGACTTATCCCTGGCCATTAAAACATAGAATAAATGGGGAAAAGGGTCATTTATCTAATGATGATACTGCAGATCTTCTGCCCAGAATAATAGGAGATAATTTCCCGCGCATACTTTTGGCCCACTTAAGCAAAGATAATAATATACCCGACCTTGCATATATTACTGTAAAAAATAATCTGGAGGACAAAGGGTTCATTATTGGTGAAGATCTACAGCTGGATTTCACATACCGGCATAGACCTACTGAACTCTTTAGTGTTGGTTGATAAGTATTGTAGGCCATGTAGCTAGATTGGGATTGAGATGGTCTGGCTGAGCTGATATAAAATGATTTGTGGTATGTTGAGGTAAGGATACTGATGTTGAGATGATATTGCCCGGAAAGTATGTAGGTGAAGAGACACAAAATGCAGGGTTATTCTGAGAAGAGATGTAGATAGGGTAGGGGATATCCTGAGAAAGGATATAGGGCAAAGAAGGGAGTGCTAAGTCGATGGCATTAATTCCCGATTTCTTTTCAAATAATAGTAGTCATAAAACTGAGTGGAAGAAGTTTATTATATTTTTAATACTATGTCTTGTACTTGTGTTAGGGATAATTTATTTGTTTATACCTGGATTTTTCTCTGGACCAGTAGTAGAGAGAATTCCCATTATAATAGAGGAGCAAACTGAAGAGGTGATGGGAATATTGAACTTATCTATTTAAAGAAGAGTTTTATGTATATAGTGTTAGTAGCAACAAAATATAGGTCTATAATTGTGCAACATAGAGTTATGACCGCTTGTAAAATATAAAAGAACAATAAATAGAATTAATTATAAAAAAGGAGTATTTCCTATGGAGGTTAATATACTTGCTGTGGGTAAGGTTAAAGAAGTATATCTTCAGACCGGGATAGATGAGTTTACTAAACGGTTACAACCTTATACTAAAATAAATATAATTGAAGTAAATGATGAAAGGATTCCTTCGAACCCTTCTATGGCTGATATAACGGGAGTCAAAGATAGAGAAGGTGAGCGCATTATTGATGCCCTTACTGAACGTACTTATGTAATCGCCCTCGATGTTAAAGGAAAGCCGATGACCTCAGAGGGGCTGGCCAGATCGATAAACAATCTTCAGGTCAGGGGATACAGCAGTATTACCTTTATAATCGGTGGTGCACTGGGACTCAGCCAGGCAGTCCTGTATAGGACAGATTTCCATCTTTCCATGTCACATATGACATTTACACATCAGATGGCACGATTGATACTTATTGAACAGATTTATAGGGCCTTTAAGATAAACCGCGGTGAACCGTATCATCTGTGATGCATAAA
>JBKGXW010000091.1:0-8886 GCA_046546395.1 Halanaerobiales bacterium | reverse complement strand
GTGAGACCTGGATAGGTAATGATAACTTGATAATGGCCTACTGCCATGTTGCTCATGACTGTCAGCTGGGCAATCATATTATCATGTCCAATGCTACCAATCTGGCAGGACATGTTGCGGTAGAGGATTATGCTGTATTGACCGGTCTGACCGGGATCCATCAGTTTGTTAGAATTGGAAAGATGGCAATGGTAGGGGCTCATTCCAAGGTTGTAAAAGACGTACCACCATATATATTAGTAGATGGACATCCTGCTCGTGTAAATGGCATCAATGTAGTTGGTCTAAGACGTAATGGAGTTAAGCCTGAAGTGAGGCAGGAGATAAAAAGGGCATATAAGATACTCTATAGGTCAAATCTGAATGTATCACAGGCTATAGAAAAAATGGACCAGGAACTGGATGCAAGTGAAGAGATCGAACACTTCTTAAGATTTTTGAGAAATGCCCAGAGGGGTATCTGTCGTTAAAGTAGGTGATGCAAAAATGTCAAAAATAGGATTAATTGCAGGTAAAGGTAATTTACCTGTTTTATGGGCCAGATCAGCCAGAAACCAGGGTGTGGAGGTATATGCCTACAATTTATTTGCTTCAAACAGTGAACTGGAAGAAAGTGTTGATCAGGTTAAAAAAGTTGATATAGGTCAGCTAGACCAGCTTATCAAAACCCTCCATGAAGATCAAATTAGTGAGGTAGTAATGATTGGGAAAGTAGAAAAATCATTATTGTTTCAGGGATTAGAACTTGATTTTCGAATGAAGAAGGTCCTGGATGGTTTAATAGATTTTAATGATGATAATATAATGCTTGGTATAGTAGATGAGTTAGCCGCAGAGGACATAAAGGTTTTGAAACAGTCAACTTATCTGGATGAGTTAATGGTTAGTCCGGGAGTTCTTACAGAGGAGCAACCTGATGAACAGTTACTTTCAGATATGAAATATGGTTTTAAGATGGCCCGCGAAATAGGAAGACTTGATATTGGACAGACTGTTATAGTGAAAAACAGAGCTGTTCTTGCTGTTGAAGCTATAGAAGGGACAGATCAGGCAATTAAAAGGGGTGGACAGATCGGTGGGTCTGGTGTTGTGGTTGCAAAAGTAAGTAAACCTCAGCAGGATTTCCGCTTCGATATACCTACTGTTGGTGATACAACCCTGAACAATTTGATAGAGGTTAATGCCAGTGCTCTGGTTATTGAGGCCGAACGTACTTTTCTGATAAATAAGGAAGAGTTTATTAAAAAAGCTGGCGAAAATGATATTATTGTCGCGGCATTACATGAGGAGGACCTTTTATAGTACTGTAACTATAAACATTTTTAATAACCAGAAAACTTCTTTGATTAGGATAATACCGGTATTTACGTTAATAACAGATTAAGTTGTTCTGAAGAGGTGAATAGAGTGGGCAAAATAATGGTAGTAGCCGGTGAAGTGTCCGGTGATATGCATGCATCCCGGGTTGTCAGGGAAATCAAAAATATTGCTTCGGATATAGACTTTTTTGGAATGGGATCTGATTCTCTAAGGAGTGAAGGTGTCAGAATCTTGATTGACCCGATGGAGGTAAGTACCATCGGTTTTTTTGAAGCCTTTAAGAATATTAGAACCCACCTATATCATTTAAAGATACTTAAACAGGCAATAGATACTGAAAAACCGGATGTTATTTTTCTTGTTGATAATTCAGGTTTCAATATGATGATGGCCCGTGCTGCCTACAAAAAGGGAATATGCGTTGTGAATTATTTCAGCCCATCAGCCTGGGTCTGGGGTAAGTGGAGGGCAAAATGGATGGCCAGATACAATGCCACTATTGCGTCTGTCTTTCCCATGGAAGCCAGGGTATATAGAGAAGCAGGTGCTGAGGTTGTTTTTGTTGGCCATCCCCTGGTAGATATAGTAAGTGTTCCTGAAAAGAAGGAAGAGATATATTCAGAGCTGGAGATTAATCCAGAAAAGAGAGTCATTGCGCTTTTGCCGGGCAGTAGGAATCAGGAAATAGAGAAACTCCTTCCTGAGATGTTGAAGACAGCTGAAAGAATTCAGAAAATAAGAAAAGAATATCAGTTCCTTATACCCCTGGCAAAGGGTGTTGATAAAAATAAAATATCAAAAATGGCCTCAGAATACAATCTGATTATTAAATTGGTTGACAATAATACCTATGAAGTAATGAAGATATCTGATTTGATCATTGCAGCATCAGGGACAGCAACATTGGAGGCAGCCATTATTGGCACACCAATGGTTATCATCTATAAAGTGGGTTCATTAAGTTATTTTCTGGGGAAAAAACTGCTGAAGGTTGATTATATTGGGCTACCCAATATAATTGCCGAACGGGAAGTAGTCCCGGAGTTAATTCAGGATAAGGCTGATGCAGACCACTTATATACTGCTGTAATGCATCTTTTAAGTAAATCATATGATCTGGGAAAACTCAAAACAGAATTGAATTATATCAGGGAAAAACTTGGTTCCTCCGGTGCGGTGAAGAGAACTGCAGAGCTTGTATTGAGAAAAGGAGGGCTTTAGTTTTCACAGATTCCGGGGTTGATATTATTGAATAGAAAAAATATCATTTTAATAGCTGGTGTACTTGTAATTATTATTGGTATATACTTGAGTCTAGCTCTCCAACCTACTCTGGAAAATGACCGGATGGTAGATACAGATTCTGCTAACAATAATACAGGGCAGGATGCTGGACAGGACAACATAGATCAGGGAAATGCTGTGCCAGAAAATCAATTCAGGGATGCTGAATTCGTCTTTTACAACAGTGATGGTTCAATTAGCTGGCATCTAAATTCAGGTGTTATTAATAATTATTCAGGTAGAGATATATTGGAATTGTCCGGGGTAGAGATCAATGCCAGGACTTCAGACATTGATAATGGAGAAAATAGTAATATAGATGAGATAGTGAGTGGGGAAATGCTATACCAACTATCTGCCGATAACTCATTTTACAATATAGATTCAGGTAAAATAGAGATTAGAGGACCTATAAACATTCAAAAAGATCAGATAAAAATAACCACAGGCAAATTAGACTGGCAGGATGGCAGTAATGAGCTTACTGCTACCGGGGGAATCAGGATAGAAGCTGTAACCTTTACTGTAACAGGTAGTGAATTGACTGCAGACCTTGCCATAAACAATATAAAGATAAATGGTAGTGAAGAAGAACAGGCTTTTTTAAGCTGGGAAAAAGGAAGTGATTCCAATTAGATTATTTATTATAATCACTATAATGATAGCATTTTTGAGTTTTGCAGTTATGGGAGAAGCACCCTCTGCTGTTGAATCTACTGCCCGTGGAGAAGGAGAAGGTTTTTGGGCTGATACCTTAAATTTTACTCTTTTAGATGGAGAAGTTAATGAGGCTACAGCAGAAGGTAATGCCCTGCTGATTTATGAAAATTACAGTATTAAAGCTGATATAATTGAATATAACATGCAGACAAAGGATATTGCTGCAGAGGGTAATATAGTATTTAATGACGGGGAGTATATATTATATGCAGACCGTATCACTGGAAACTTATCCAGTCAGGACTTTAATGCAGTCGGTAATGTTATATTTGAAGGTTCACATCAAGGTGAAGCATTAAAACTTACTTCTGAGGAACTTACAGTCCGGAATAATAATCCGGAAAATATAGCAGAGCAGAATGGTTCAGAAAATTCTACAGCCCAGGATAATAACTCGGGAAATATCGCGTCCCGGAATAATGCCCAACTAATGACATTTACAGGTGATGTATCACTTCGTTATGGAGAAATTGAAACCTATTCAGATAGTTTAAGGTATAATACCGCTGATAATACAGCATTTCTGGAAGGAAATGTTAGTGGCAGGCAGGAAGAAATCAGACTGTCTGGTGAAAAGGTGGAGATTGACTTAAACACTGAAAAAATGAGACTCCTTAATGGAGGACTGTTATTTAATAGTGAAGGTGAAGAATAGATGACTATTGTTGCTAAAAAACTGGTGAAAATTTATAATAAACAGCGGGTTGTTGACGATGTGGACCTGAATGTAAGGAGAGGGGAGGTTGTTGGACTACTGGGGCCAAATGGTGCCGGTAAGACGACTACTTTCTATATGGTTGTTGGTCTGATAAAACCTGTTTCTGGAGAAATATTCCTTGACGAGCATAATGTAACAGGTATGGCTGTTTACCAGCGAGCCAGAAAAGGGATTGGATACCTATCACAGGAACCATCTGTTTTCAGAAAAATGACAGTTGCTGATAATATAAAGGCTATACTACAGGCACAGGATATCAGTACTGATGAGATACAGCTTAAGCTGGAAGAATTGATGGAAGAATTTCATATCAGTCATTTAAGGGACCGTAAGGGTTTTCAATTATCAGGCGGTGAGCGCCGTCGTGTTGAAATAGCTCGTTCTCTGGCAACTGAGCCATCCTTTATCCTACTGGATGAACCATTTGCTGGAGTGGATCCGATAGCTGTTAATGATATACAGAATATAATTAATTATCTCAAAGAGAAAAGGGGTCTGGGGGTTCTGATTACGGACCATAGTGTCAGGGAGACCCTGACTATAACAGATAGGGCCTATATAATGCATCAGGGCAAAATACTGTTATCGGGCAGTTCAGAAGAGGTTGCCAATAGTGAACTGGCCCGAAAGTTTTATCTTGGAGAGAGGTTTACTATGTAGGATTATCAGTGAGATTCAATTTAGTAATGCACTCATTGTTGCTTATATATTAAAAGTTTATTAGAATATATTGTTTTGCAATTAGAGGGTTATTGATAGTAAGGAGTGCCGGGGAATGAAGATAATATATAAATATATTACAGTGGAATTAATAACTCCATTGTTATTTGGTGCAGCAGCATTCACTGCCATATTTGTCGGCACAGACCTGCTGTTCGATATGATAGATTATTATAATGATGGCGTAAGATTATTTACATTATTACAACTCTTTTTTCTCAATTTACCTGCCATTGTAGTAATTACACTCCCTATGGCTACACTACTCGGTACCATCATGGCCTTTGGCCGCCTTTCAGGAGATAGTGAAATAACTGCACTGCGGGCAGGCGGAATAAGTATCTATAAGTTGGTATTACCAGCACTTATAATGGGATTATTAATGACTTTTATAACTATCGGGGTAAATGAATATGTTGTACCACGGGCAAGTTACCTCAGCGAACAGATAGTCTGGGAGTTTGAAACTGGACAGCGAATGCCTACGACTCAGAGTAATCTCCTTCTTCCATCGAAGGACAGTCTGGGGAAACCTGATTTTTTCCTTTTTGCGGGTCATTTTGAAGGAGATACCGGGGAAATGGAAGATATTATATTCCAGGATTTTGAAGCTGGTCAGCCAGTTTTACTGATAGAAGCAGAGGAGGCTGTCTGGAAAGAAGATGGAGGATGGCTCTTTAGATATGGAAGGATTATGCATTTGAGAACTGGTGCACGGATACCTGGTGGGACCTTTGTTGAATATAATGTCAGTTTACCATATGAACCGGGACAGATTGCTAAATTAAATAAAGATATAGATGAAATGAGTTTTATGGAATTAAAAAAACACATAGAATTTTTGGATAGACAGGGAAAAACTATTAGCGAAGAATTGGTAAATTTACACCAGAGATTATCGATTCCTTTTGCTAACCTGATTTTTGCCCTGCTTGCTGCAGTACTGGGCATTCAACCACAGCGTTCTGGTGGTACTGCGACCGGCATGGGTATCAGTATTGGAGTAATCTTCATCTACTTTACTCTCATGACAGTAGGAAGTGCTATGGGAGAGCAGGGCACAATACCGCCTGCTCTGGGAGCCTGGCTGCAGAATATAATATTTTTTGTAGTAGGAAGTGTCATGCTATTTAGGTTAGGAAAATAGGAAAATGCATTGATGTAAAGATTTGACTGTGTATAAAACAGATAAATTATGATATAATTGGTAAAAGAACCTTATAAAAGGAGGTGTAGGTCATGATAGGTGCATTACTTATATTAGTTGTAATAGTTCTAAGTGGCTTGATAGCATATGTTGGAGACCAGATCGGAATGAAGGTCGGGAAAAAACGCATATCAATATTTGGCCTACGCCCTAAGTATACCTCTATTATAATTACTGTTTTGACAGGAATATTAATTGCTGGACTTACACTGACTATTCTTTTTGCTACAAATAATGGAGTGAGGCAGGCTGTCTTTAATATACAAAAAACCGTTGCTGAATTGCAGACTACTCGAAGTAAATTAGATAATACCACCAATTCACTACAGGATACGCGCAGTGAATTAAGCAGTGCACAAAATGAGTTGGCTGAAAAAGAAATTGAACTACAGAAAAGGAATGCCCTCCTGGACCAGAGGGACGAAGAAATAACAGAAAGAAACTTAGAGTTAAATAATCTCCAGCGGCAGCTAGAACAGATGGAGCAGCAGAGAGAGGAACTTGCTGCAGAGAACAATTCACTGGAAGAACAGAGAGACAGACTCCAGGCAAAACTGGATGACCTCCAGGTTGAACTGCAGACTGCCCGTGATAGTATAGATGTACTTGAGGTAGAGCAACAGCAGTTGGAAACACAGATAGAAGACTTACGCGTCAGGGCAAATCTCATGATTAATTCTTTATATGATGCAGCCTATAAGTACTATAGCCAGGATCTGGTATATTACAAGGGTGAGATTGTATATATAGATGTTATTGAGAAAGAGACTACACAGGTAGAAACAACAAATAATATAAATGAATTTATTAAAAATGCCAACCAGGAAGTTCTCAAGAGAGAAGTTAGAGTTGATGAGCGGGGTACTGCAATTCTCTTGCAATCTGGTGATGTATATAGTCTTGCATCCAGAATTATATCTTCAGATGCAGAGAAATTTATTATCAGTATGGTCTCAACTGCAAATGTGTCAACAAATATGTATGTGCCGGTCAGCTTTCAGATGAGCCCTGATTTTATAGTTTATCAAAAAGGTGAGATGATAACAGAACAGGTTATTGACGCCGGACAGCCGCTGGCGGAAGTAGAGGATGCTCTGTTTGATATATTGACAACAATTAAGGTTGAGTCTATCAAAAAGGGTATAATAACAAATGAGCAGGGTACTGTAGGTGCTATGGATTTCATCAGAGGGTATGAGGTGCTTAATAAACTTGAGAGTTATCAGGGAGAGGTACAGGTTACAGTACGTGCCGTTGAAGATATCTGGGTTGAAGACGGCTGGAATGGTAAATTTTCTGATAAAATAAATTTTGATATAGAACCTGTAGACGGTAATAATGATGAGTAATAATGGCGAACTGAACGTGGTAATGGCTATTGATCCCGGTAGAGATAAATCTGGACTAGCTTTAGTAGATAATAATTATGAAGTCTTATATAAAAATATAGTCAGAACGACAGATTTTAAGTCATATTTAGAAAAGCTGAGTAATAATTATAGTATAGGTGTTATTATACTTGGCAATGGTACCTGTTCGGATAAGATTAAA
This sequence comes from Halanaerobiales bacterium, assembly GCA_046546395.1. GTDB lineage: Bacteria > Bacillota > Halanaerobiia > Halanaerobiales > DTU029 > JBDNGI01. The sequence continues at coordinate 1,366 of JBKGXW010000091.1, read as the reverse complement.
TTGTTAATAGAAGATTTTACAGAAATTCCTGTCAGAACTGTCGATGAAGCATACACTACTGTGGAGGCAGAAGAACGTTACTGCGCGGAACAAAAAAGCGGCTGGCAGAGGTGGTTTCCTTTTATCCGCTGGAAACCATCGGTTCCTGTTGATGATTATGCAGCTGTTATACTTGCAGAGCGATTTATAAAATCTAAAAAAAGAAATAAGTAAATGATGTATCTGTAAAGTATAGATATACAAAGATAAAATTTAAATATAATAATTGTTTTTTTGAGCAGGAATTTAATTGTTTTAATAGAAACTATTAATTAGTATCAGGAAAAGCATCATACTGATGTGATTACATAATTTCAGGGCGATATTAACCCTGCGTAAAAGGGAAATTGTATAGCCTTTTCCCATATATTTCTTTAAAGTTGAGAATCAAAGTTGATATTTTAAAAAAAATATAAAAAAGTTATAATTCCTTGCAGGAGATTTTATTTTCTTGTTGAATATATAGTATTGAGTGTATAGAATAACTGGGATTATGTACATATTTTTTTCTTAATTTCATATACCGTTCTATTACTTATGTTTAATGCTATAAAATCTTATCATCGCGGGCTAAACTGTGGCAGAAAGGAGGTGTCCCCCGGTTCACGCGGCATCAAGAGATGATAGGGTTCTATATACAGTTCATTGACAATCGAAAATGGGAAGAAGGAAATGAGGAAACAAGGATACTCATTGACGAGATTCCCTGAGATTGAAGATGGGCTTTAGAACTGTTTTAAAGAAAACTCATTAAAAATCAAGGGGGAAAAAATAATTATGAAGAAATATAGTATTTTAATTGCTATGGTATTAGTATTAGCATTATCAGTTACTACATTTGCTGGTTCTTTTGCAGATGTACCTAGTAATCACTGGGCTTATGAGGGTGTTAATAAGCTGGTAGCTGCTGGTCTAATCCAGGGTTATCCAGATGGAACTTTCAAAGGTCAGAATGACCTGACTCGTTATGAAATCGCTGTTATGCTTGCTCGTTTACTTGAAGATATTGAAGAAGCTCGTGCAGAATTAGTTGACCAGGTTGACTTTATGGTTAACGATGCTCTAATCGAAGCTGACTCTGGACTAAGTCCTGAGGAAGCTGAAGATGTTCAGGCTATCGTTGAGGCTGTTATCGAAAAGAATGATGATGGTTCAGATGAACCTGCTGAAGCACCTGTTCAAGATGAACTATCTTCAGGTCAGGCTGGCGAAGTTATGACATTGATTGGTAACTTGGCTGCTGAATTCGCTCCTGAATTAGAAGCATTAGGCGTAGAAGTTGCAGACCTACAGGAACGCGTAGACGACCTTGAAGTAGTTACTTTCA
>JBKGXW010000090.1:0-9298 GCA_046546395.1 Halanaerobiales bacterium | reverse complement strand
TTGTTTACTGATTAATTTTTTCCTGGAATTCCTTTTCGTCGATAATTTCTAAGCCCAGCTCTTCTGCTCTATCGAGTTTACTACCAGGGTCTTCACCAAGCACTAGATAATCTGTTTCCCCACTTACATCGCTTGTTGCTTCTGCACCCATGTTTTCTACCTCATCCACTGCTTCATCACGGGTATAGTTTTCCAATCTACCAGTAAAAACAAACTTTTCACCTTGAAGTGGTAGATCATCTTCCAGGTTGATTGACTGCAATTCTACACCTGCATCTTTCATTCTCTTTATTGTATTCAGATTCTTTTCTTCATGAAAGAAATTATATATACTTTCAGCTATTTTATCACCTATTTCATCTATATCTTTTAAGTCATTTTTACTAGCCTCGCGGATATCAGCCAATTTAGCAAAGTTTTCTGCCAGTACCCTGGCCATATGACTACCTACATGTCGTATTCCAAGACCATAGATAAATCTATCCAATCTCAATTCTTTTGAATTTTCTATAGCAATAAGAAGATTTTTAGTAGACTTTTCAGCAAAACCGGGTAGTCCCAGTATATCTTCCTTTTCCAGATAATAGATATCTGCCAAATTTTCTAAAAGACCTCCTTCTACCAGCTGTTCTGCTACTTCTTCCCCCAGATGATTGATGTCTGCTGCCTCCCTGGAAGCATAATGTTCAATACTACCAACTAGTTGGGCCTTACAGGAAAGCCCATTAATGCAGAAATAATATGCACCCTCTGTAGCAACTTCTGCCCCACATACCGGACACTGCTCAGGCATGGAGAATTCTTCTTTAGCAGAAGAATGGCCGCTATCTTCATCTACTCGCCCAATCACTTCAGGTATAACATCTCCGGCCCGCTCTATTTTCACCCTATCACCTGGATGGACATTTTTCTTGCGAATCTCGTCTTCGTTATGTAAAGTTGCTCTGCTGACAGTTACACCATCAACATCTACTGGTTCCAAAAGGGCCACAGGTGTAAGCATACCTGTTCTTCCAACCTGAATTACTATATCCTGAAGAATAGTTACATCCTTCCTGGGCGGAAACTTCCAGGCCTCTGCCCAGCGTGGGCTGCGCTCCCTTGTTCCCAGTTTATCTCTCAGTTCTATTCTATTTAATTTGATTACTATCCCGTCTATCTCATAATTAAGGTTTTCCCTTTCCTTAACCATATCATCGCGATATCTTTTTATTTTGTCATAAATTTCATCTATTGATTCACCAGATATTAGTTTTGTTTGCTTATTAACCTTCAAACCCAATTCTGGCATCATATCTATTATTTCCTGTTGAGTTTCTACCTTCAGTCCCACAGAATCAAGTATATCATAAAAATAGATATCCAGGGGCTTATCCGATACCTTACTGGACTCCAGCTGTCGCACCGTTCCAGCGGCTGCATTTCTGGGATTGGCATAGGGATCCTTATTCATTTCAATCCTTTTTTTATTAAGTTCCTGGAATCCATCCTTTAACATTAGGAGTTCACCTCTTACGGCTAGATAGTCAGGAACATCAATCTCATTGTTTTTTCTAAGCTTCAGAGGTATAGAGTTGACTGTCTTCAAATTGTCAGAAATATCATCACCCTCCTGACCATCACCACGAGTAGCCCCATACTTAAACTCACCATCTTCATATACGATTTCTACAGATAGCCCATCCAGTTTCGGTTCCACATACATTTCAAGTTTATCACGGACACTGCCTTCTATATTCAAGCGTTCTTTTATATTTTCAAGAAATTCCTTTATTTTTTCCTCCTTAAGGTTTGAATTCAGACTCAGCATCGATGCCTGATGCTCAACTTTCTTTAATTCATCCACCGGCTCTGATCCAACTCTACGGGTGGGTGAGTTAGCATCTTTTAGTTCTGGAAAATCCCCTTCTAAATCCTGCAGGCGGTGAAATAATTTATCATAGGCTGCATCAGATATTACCGGATCGTTTTCTACATAATACTTATAATCATGAAAATCTATTGCGTCCCTTAATTTTTCTACCTGTTCAGCAGCTTCTTCTTTACTCAAGTCATCTATCTTTTTGAAATCAGTCGGCGGGTCTTTTTTATAAGGGTTATCATCAGCCATGTTTGAATCAACTCCTTTTGGTTATAGTAAGGATCTAGCCTCAATTCTATAGTGTACTAAGGATTAATTCGTAGCCAGCAGAAACCATTTACCTCCTCATTGTTTCTACTCGTCATTTCTGATAAAGGACATCAGTTCTTCCAGATCTCTTGTGTTTATTACATTATCTGCTTCACACCAACCGCGGCGCGCCTGATATACACCATATTTAATATTGTTAAGCCCATTCACATTATGTGCATCTGTTGAAATAACCAGATTTACTCCCATATCAACTGCTTTCTTAACATATTTATCAGCCAGATCAAGTCTATCGGGCTGTGCATTTATCTCAAGAGCAGTGTTATATTTCCGGGCTGCCTCCATCACCTTATCGAGATTAATATCATATCCCTGCCGTTTTGCGATTATCCTTCCAGTTGGATGGGCAATTATATTACAAAGAGGGTGTTTTATAGCCTCAATCATTCTTTCAGTCTGTTCATCTCGAGAAAGATTTGTATTATAGTGAATTGAACAGACACGGATATCAAGTTCTGATAAAATATCTTCTTCAAGGTCCAGACTTCCATCTTTCAGGATATCTACTTCTATTCCTTTCAGTATTTTAATATCATCATATTTTTCATTCATCTTATCAATCTTTTCTATCTGTTCTTTCACATCATCTTCATCAAGGCCCTGGGCCATCGTTACCCTCCGGGAATGATCTGTCAGTGCAATGTACTGATATTCCTTTTCAATAGCAGCCTCAATCATATCCGCCATGGTATCTCTACCATCAGTAGCATCTGTATGCATCTGCAGGTCACCTTTTATATCATCAAGTTTTATTAAATCCGGAAGGTCTCCTTTGTCATCTATTTCCAGCTCGCCTCGTTGTTCTCGCAATTCCGGTTCTATATAGGGAAAACCGAGGGATTCATAGATGTCTTTTTCTTCTTCTCCCCCTATTCTTTCTTCATTATCCTCACCCTCTTCAACATTAAACACACCATACTCGTTTATTTTCAAATCCTGGTCCTGACCTATCTTACGTATCTTTACCGAATGTTCTTTAGAACCAGTAAAATAATGCAGGGCTGAGCCGTAACTCTCTCCTGCAACTACTCTCAGATCAACCTGTATACCATCACTTAAGATTATTGAAGATTTGGTCTCTCCGCTGGAAATAATCTTACTTACATCCTCATAGTTAGTGAAATAATTAATAATCTCTTCATTATTATCTCCACAGACCAAAATATCCAGATCACCAACAGTTTCTTTGCGCCTACGGTAACTACCAGCAATATCAGCTCGAGTAATTTTATCAAAACCTCTCAGGTATTCCAGTAAAGGTTCTGCTATCTCTTCAGCCCGCGAAATAAGTATCCTTCTCTGTTCACCTTTCTCCTCTCTAGATTGTATATCTTCAAGTATTTTATTCTCAGTCTTTTCGCCAAAACCAGATAACTCACTTATCATACCATCTTCAGCGGCATGTTTTAATTCCTCAACACTAAGAACATCCAGCTCATGATAAATAGTCTTTACCCTTTCAGGACCCAGACCTGCTATATTGAGCATCTCGGCTACCTCTGGAGATATTTCTTCTTTCAGTTCCTCCAGTTCCTCCATTTTTCCTTCTTTAACGATCTCTTCTATCTTGGCTGCCAGGTCTTCTCCAATACCATCAAGTTCTGTAAGATCCTGATTTTCATCAACCATATCCTCAATATTGTCTGACATATTTGATACTATCTGTGCAGCATTCCTGTAAGCACGAATCCTGAATTCATTAGCATCTTTGATAGATAATAAATCTGCCATCATTCGGAATTGATCTGCGACTTCAGAATTATGTAAAGGCATAATATCACTCCTCTTTATTTAAATATTTATAGCTAAGTTCAAACTCAACAGGTTATCCCATTTACCATATTTTTAATATCTGGATAAAAGGCATCAATAAAGATAGTGTTCAGTTGAGCAAACATTAAAATATATTTTGTAGTAGTAACTATTATTATTATATCAAGATAGGAGCAATATTTCAAATTATGGGACAGATTGCTTCTGATTTAGCAGTTTAATTCAAAACTTTATTATCTTTTAATAAATTTCTTTCCACTTCAATGGTTGTTGGATCTATGCGTTCGAATAGTATATCTACTTCAGTAATCATTTTACCTCGTTCTACTTTAATGTAAGACCACTGACCTTGATTTGACTCCTTTAAATTTAAATATTTTTTCACTTTGATACTGGAATAGGGCAAAAAAGGTTTCAGTAGATTAGCTATATTAGCAATTATCTGTACACAGGTATAGATAGTATTCCTGCATTTTTCAATATCATTCCTTCGGGTTAGCCAGGGTTCTTCGCTATCAAAATACTTATTAGCCCCCCTTATAAACTCAAAAATACCTTCCAGAGCGCTTTTAAATTCTGCATTCTCTATCTTATCTCCAATTTCATTATATAGATCTTTTAACGAAGCCTGTACTTCAGGATTTATTCTGCCGTCAGGTATTTCTCCAGAGAAATATTTCTCGATAAATACCAGTGTCCTGTTTACTAAATTGCCATATGCACCAAGCAGTTCACCATTATGACTATGAATAAACTCCTGCCAGGAGAAGTTACTGTCTCTTTTTTCTGGACCATTAATAGTCAAATAATATCTTATGGAATCAGGATCATATCTATCCAGAACATCATCTGCCCAGATAGCCCAGTTTCTACTTGTTGAAAGTTGTTTCCCTTCAATAGTCAGGTATTCACTGGATACAATATATTCGGGCAGCTTAAGATTACCAATTCCCAGTAATAAAGCAGGTAATATCAGGGTATGAAAAGGTATATTGTCCTTTCCATGTACATAATATGATTTTACGTCTTTCTTCCAGAATTTATTGATATCTATATTTGATTCTGTTTCGGATTCTATTTTACAACCTTTTTTGATATCTGCTTTAGTCTCTTTTTCCCAGACTTTACTGGCAGTATAATACCCCAGCACTGCTTCCATCCAGACATATATCTTTTTGTTTTCATAACCTTCAAGTGGTAGATCAATACCCCAGGGCAAATCCCTACTAACAGCGCGGTCCTTTAATCCTTCATCAAGATACCTTTGACTTAATTTAACAGCGTTGTCGCGCCAGTTTTCTCTATTCTTCTCCAGGTATTCAGTTAATTCTTTACTGAATTTTGATAGAGCTAGATAGAAATGTTCACTATTCTTCTGAACCGGTGATGCTCCACAGAGCTTACATGATTTATCCAGTAAGTCGACCGGATCCAGTAACTCTGAACAATTATCACATTGATCACCACGGGCATCTTCTCCACACTGTGGGCAGATACCCTCAACATATCTGTCAGGCAGAAATTGTTTACATTCAGGACAATATAGCTGTTCAATTTCCTTTTTGTATATATAGCCCTTTTCCAGTAATTCAAGAAAGACTTTTTGTACAACCTGATGATGATTTGGATTGTCTGTCTTGATATACTTATCATAGGAAAAACCCAGTTTCTTAAATGATTCTACAAATTCCCTGTGATACTTATCAGCTATCTCAGCAGCAGTCCTATCTTCCTGTTGAGCCCGTAGTGATATAGGAGTACCATGACAATCACTCCCGGAAACATATAAGACCTCTTCACCCTTTTGCCGGTAGTATCTTGCCAGTATATCCCCTGGTAATAAGCTTGCTACATGACCTAGATGCAGTGACCCGTTTGCATAGGGCCAGGCACCTCCAATAAAAATAGTCATCTTATAAACCCCCTCTTTTAATTTCACTAAATTTCTTATTTAATTGCTAATGATTTTTAGTTTTTCTTGTTTTAGTTGCTAATGCTTTTTTTAGTTGGTTTTCCTTTTAAGTGTTTTTTTGTAGTTGCTTTTACTTATAAACACTTTATTATTTCCCTGACTACTCTTTTAAAATATAATTATAAAATCAAAAAACTCCCACCCCCTAGTCATATAGACTAGAGGACGGGAGTATGTATTCCGTGGTACCACCTCTGTTTATTAATACCTCGCAGTATTAACCTTTTCGAGTACGACATATTACTCCGGCATTTAATTAGTCACATTGACCAGAGAAAATATTGACCTGATATTGATATATATGTTTATACTCTAGCATTCTTAACGGCTGCAGGGTAACCGGTATGCTCTAAACCTCTGTATTTAGCTTATACGCTAAACTTCTGCTTCGAACACACTGCTCAGGGACCATATTCAGTCAGCTTCTTCTCTACCCATTCTCAGCTAACAGGGTTCTCTGTATAAGAATAGACCAACTTACTCTTCCCTTCATTGCATTTAATAATATTTATTTTTGTATATTATATAACATATAATTCAATCTATCAAGAAAAACTTCTTATTTATGCAAAACTTTAATCGATAGTCTAAGTATTATAAAATATCATTTAACGCGCGCGCAGCTGTATATATACTTCCAGCACCAGTTATGTAAAACGTTATACGAAGGGTATCCAGTATTTCTTCTTTTGTAGCACCTTCTTTAATTGCCTGTTGAGCAAGAGATTTTACTCCATTCTCTGCTCCGCGAGCTGCATCCAGGGCTAACGCTATTAACAATTTATTTTTCTTTGATAGAGCATTCTCTTTAAATGCTGTTTCTCTTGAATTGGAAATAGCCTCAAATAACTCTTCGTCATTCTCTTTTATAATATCCAGTGGATTTTTACTCATATTCTCATATCTCCTTATTTAATAATTATGTTAAATATTAAGTTATTAACTCCATGTTTGTATCTCTACTATATTTCCCTCTGGGTCTGCTGCATATGTAAATGTCAGTATTCCATGCGAAAACTCTTTTTCAACTATCTCTCCCAGTTTTTGACCACCATATTCCAGTATTTTATCTAAACATTCCTTTACACTATCAACTGAAAAGGCAATATGACCATATCCTTCTCTATTTCCCTGAGGAGGAAGGGCTTTAGCTTTGTTTTCCTTATATTGAAATATTTCAATCGTTGGTCCATTTTCACCATAACCAGGCAATAATAAATGACAACCCTCCAGAGAAGCATTTTTAACACCGGTACTTTTTTCCAGCCATTTTCCTGATAGTTTTCTTTCTGGAGGCTTTATACGACAATCAAATACATTGATATAAAACTCCGCCAGGTTCCTCCAATCACTGGATACAATGTTTGTATGAACATATTTTATCATAGTTTATTTCACCTCTTATTGGATTTTATATCATATTATTTCTCCACCATGAAACCAACATTCATATACTTTTTTCTCCTTATAATAAATCTCTTCATATCCCTGGAAACATTCAAAATCACCTTCTATATTACAGCTTCATAAATTTCCATCTTATCACACCTTTCAGCAATATTTTTATTAGATCCCATTAATAGTTCGACGACTAACTATTAATAAAAAATAAAAGCGTTTCTTCTGTACTCATCCCCCTATTCTTCTATTTGCTCAAAATTATCCTTAACTTTAAGAAGCATCTTAAAAAACATCTCCTCTTCCAGCTCTGAAAAACCTTTATAGACAATATCGATTAAATGGTCTGATATCTTATAAACATCCTCTTTAATCTCCATAGACTTATCAGTAAGTATTATATATCGATAGCGGCGGTCTTCCTCAGATACTTTCTTCTCTACATAACCCTCTTCAATCAACCTATCCACCAGTTGGGTCACCGTAGACTTACTCCTGTCTATTTCTTCAGAAATTTGATTCATGGTCAACTGACCATTATTACGATATAAAGCAGAAAGTATAGCACCATGAGATACAACCAGATCTTCTACACCAATTCTAGCCAGTCCTTTTTCAATAAAATCTACAGAGTGTTCACGTATTTTGCTTATCAGTGACATTACATAATATCGGTTTTTATAAATTGACAAGCTAAATCACCTCAATGCTATTAGTTTTTATATCTATTATGCAAATTCCATAGTATTATATTAGTATAGTCATTAGTTATTAACAGAAATTCACATATTTTATTATAGTGCGTCGCCGAACTATTGTCAAGAAAAAAATACCCGGACTTTTATCCGGATCCTATCACTCTTAGAAATCAACAATAATCTCTATTAATTCTCAAACTTCTTCAAAGCCTTACCATTAAGATAACTAAACTTTTTCCCTTGATAGGAATTTCTGGCCTTCATTTCTTTTAGTATCATATCCTGAATCTTCCACCAGCTGTGGTCCCAGTTGACAAATAGAGTGTTCTCTTCAGGGGCTCTACCCAATAGTCTCTGTACGGCAATATCTGGGTCCAGGTATTCCAGAAAAGTTATAACCCTATCAATATACTCTTCCAGAGAAATCATCGATAAAGCCCCCTCTTTATAGAGCTCACCCAGTTCTGTATCTTCGCGAATATAAAGTGCATGTAATTTGACATTACTGATTCCGAGGGCAGATAATATCCTGGCATTTTCTTTAACATCAAGCATATTATCACCGGGAAGGTTTGGTATTAGGTGTACACCCACATCCACTGAATACTTCCTGGCAATCATTATGGCATCAATAAATTCAGCCAGAGTATGCCCTCGGTTCAACTCCTCAAGGGTATGATAATTAACCGTCTGCAGACCCAGTTCAAGGCTGAGATTGATGTCTTTCTCTGCCTGAAAAATCAAGGCATTTATTTGTTTAATATATTCTTCACTAATACAATCCGGCCTTGTAGATAATGATATCTCAACAACACCCTCTACCTTAAGACTTTCCTGAACATATTCCTTCAAATCATCTAATGGCATATAGGTATTAGTAAAGTTCTGAAAATATGCTATAAATAAATCAGCCCCATATTTCTCTCCAATATACTCTCTGTTTTTTATAAGTTGTTCCTTAACTGAATATTTATTTGATAAATTCTCAAAACCAGTTGCCTCTTCTCCACAGAATGCACAGCCTCCAGTACCCACCACACCATCTCTATTTGGACAGGTTACAGGCAAATTAATTGGTAATTTGTATGTCTTCTCACCATATTTATCTTTCAGATATTCTGAATATTTATAGTATAGAGTCATCGATCAATACACCTTCCATGTTATTAAGTTTTGGATCTTAGCCATAAACGTTGTTAATATTCCTGTACATTTTTCACCAAGTAATTTGGAGAAGAACTTATTTTTTTGTCTAAAACAGCAGCA
>JBKGXW010000089.1:0-9339 GCA_046546395.1 Halanaerobiales bacterium | reverse complement strand
AGAGATTAATGAGATTAAAAAGGAGATGATGAAATTTATGGAGGGACTATTTTATTACACATATTTAATATTAATAGCCATAATCTGGGTTTTAATAGGTAAAGCAATTTACAATCATAATAAGGCGGGTGACTGGGTTGTTGATCCCAGTAATCTAAAAGTTACATGGGCTGCCCGGGCCTGGATCGCCTTAGGCCTGGCATTTCTTGTCATGATTGTTATTTATTTACATCAGAGTATGTATGATATTACCTTTTGGTCACCATTGTTATTTTTTAACTTATCAATCTATAATATTATAAATTGGTGGAAAGTAAAGCCTGGCACAAAAGGGATTTTTTATAGGGGACAACTATACAAATGGGATCAGGTAAAAGAGGTAAAGCATTTTGAGGATACTATACGAGTTAGTGTAGAAAAAAAGAACTTTCTACAGGATACTTCCTTTTCTATAAAAGCAAATGAGAATATCCAGGAAATTTATAATACTGTGAAATCAGAAATAAAATGACTAGTACGGCTTTGTTGCTATTTAAGAATCCTTACTGTATAATTATTTATGTATAAAGAAGGTAGGGAGAGGCTGTAATGAGTGAATTTACTGAGGTTAAAAGACTGGTTAAAAAGGTTATTGACCTTAAGAAGAAAAAAGAATATGATCAGGCTTTGAAACTGCTTCTTGAGGCAAAGGAGGAATATCCCGAGAATAGGTTTCTCAAGTCAAGCCTTGCTGACCTATATGCCAGGATGAACCGTCTTAATGAAGCAGAAGAACTGGTAGAAGAGGTTTTAATAGAAGATTCCCAGAATCACAATGCTCTTATTGTAAGGGGTAATATTGCTTTTATGAAAAGGAATTATGATAGGGCACTGAATTCTTTCAAACAGGCTTATCAACTAAAGCAATCAGATTACCTGGCCTCGCGCCTCATAAGGACATACATAAATATAGATGAACTCGAGTCGGCTTTGAGCCTCTGTCAGGAGAAGCTTGAATCTGATCCAGATAACAGCCGCTTCAAGAAACTGGAAGCAGAGATATATAAGAAAATGAATAAGATTGATAAAGCAGTTGATGTAATGGATGATTATTTATCTGCGGAAAAAGAAGATAAGTTTGCTTTTAAGGAATTGATACAACTCAAGCTAAAGGATAAGTCTTCAGAAGCCGCTGTAAAGGAATTGAAACATCTTCTCAGAGTCGAAAAATATAAGGATAATATACATCTGCAGAACTTACTGGCTGAGAAGCTGCAGAAAATGGGGGAATATGAAGAGGCAGTAGATGTATATAAGAAGGCTCTATTGCTTGAACCCGGAGATGGCTATGTTACCAAAAATCTGGGACTCTGTCTCTATAAAGCGGGTGAATATGAAAGGGCTTTACCATATCTTGAGGAAGCCTTCAAGGAAGATCCAAATGATTACTATATCCGCAGTATGCTGGAATACATTTATAAAAATCTGGATATGCAGCAGGAAGGTATTGACTTTTTCCAGGGGATAATCAAGGAAACCGGTCTAAAGAAGCTCTGGGGTATAATCAGGAAGTTAGCAAAGGAGGTAGATGAGAATGACAAGGATAGCTGATTTAATAGAAGTGCCGCCGGTCAAGACGGTAATCCAGATGGCTGATATTGAAGACCCGGATCTAAGGAGTTTTTTGACTGAAAGCTTTCTTTTGACTGATGAAGTAAGACAGGTACTGGAATCGTTTTTTAATAGTATAATTAAGCAGCAGGGTAAGGGATTTTTCCTGGAAGGAAACTACGGCTCAGGTAAGTCTCATCTACTAACTGTAATCAGTTTATTATTAAGCTATCAGGAGAGCTGGCAGTCTCTTCTTACTCAGCAGAATGTTTCAGACTTACTTATTGAACAGAAGAATGAATTAACTGCTCAGCATTACTTGGTGGTTAATATATCATTGGTAGAACACAGTAGTAGTGAGCGACTGGAAGAAATTATAAATAACGAGATAATTAATACTATCAGGCAAAAAACACCGGGGAATCTCCCTATTGATAGTATTAAGAAGATAGATGCTAGTAAGGAAAACCGTATAAAAAAGGATAAACAGAATATCGATTATGCGGATTTCGCTAATACAGGTTTAGCTAATGTAGATATAAATATTAAAACACTTAAATTCACTGTTGAGGAGAACTATAAAAGAAAGGAATTCTATGGACAATTAGCCCAATTCTTATCGAAATTTCATTATCAGGGTATTGTAATTCTGATAGATGAGTTATCCGAATTTTTACGTTCAAAAGCTGACGGCCGTACTTTTAATGAAGATATACGATTCCTGCAGTATCTAGGTGAATTTTCAGAAAGAGAAAACTTCTGGATAATGGCTACACTACAGGAGGCTATCGAGAAAACAGGAGAAATAACTCAGGAGGTTTTTGGAAAAATAAAGGACCGCTTTCCAGCTCATTTCCATCTCACCGGAACACATATTCAGGAAATAGTGAGTCAAAGGCTGATAAGAATAAAGCCTGGTACTTCTGAGGAAATAATCAGGATATATAAACACTATCAGGATTCCTTTGCTGAGTGGCCAGTCAGTAAGGAAAGGTTCCTGAAACTCTACCCGGTCAACCCACTCACCATATCACTACTTGATAAGTTAAAACCTCTATTTTCTCAACACAGGGGGATTATTGATTTTATTCATTATAGATTACAGGGAGATACTTCACGCAATATACCCAGTATGCTTGAAGAGAGTACAGAAAATTTACTCAATCCGGACCTTATTTTTGATCACTTCCTGAATAGACTCAGGGAAACCATGGAGACCAGACAGTATTATGAAAAGGTTTATCAATATTATGAACAGGAAGTAGATAGCATATTATCTGAAGATGAAGTTGAAACAGGATTAAAATTGATAAAAATACTGATATTACTGGCAGTATCACCTATAGATAAGAAATATACAGTCAGGGAGATTTCGCATATGCTCTTGAGGTCAGTTACAGATCTTGATGCTTCAGTTAACTATGAGTACATAGATGAATTACTGCAGAGGCTATATAGACATGGTGCCTACCTGGTAACAGAACAGGGTGATAGTACCCGGGATAATATCTATTACCTTGATTTGAAGGCAGATGTTAATTTGATTATAGGGCAGAAAACAGAATATATCAGGAGTAATTTCTTTGAAGAGGAACAGAGGATATTTACAAAGGTAGGGAGTCTGATTAATGAAAGTTATCTTCCACTCGTCGAATTGCTGGATAAACCGCGTTCCATAAGGACAGTATATTGGCAGAATACTGAGAGGCAGGGATATTTTCTTCTGCTTCCTATGACAGATATTACTCTGAAGGGTGTTGCAGAGTTTAATAAACGGTTAGGAAATATGGAAATAGACGATTTTAATAAGGGTGATTTTAGAGACTTTGTTATTTTCATGGCTTATCCCCTTCAGGTTGATAAACAGAAAAAGTATATCAAAGAGATTATAATACCTGAAATACATAGTCAGGAAAGGGCAAGTTTCTGTTTCTGGATTCCTGAAGAGTTATCCGGTCTTGAGCTGCTGAAAAATGTCCTTTCCCGTATAATATTGTTGGAAGAATATCAGGAGAAAAGTGGCGAGACCGCTACTGCAGTCAGAGAGAAGCTGGAAGCCATGCTGCAGGAAGATAGAAAAAATGTAACAGATTTATTCAGAGAGGCCTTTCTGGACGGTATTATACTTGATGGTAATGGGGAAGAGATATTAAGTCTGGACGATATAGGTATTGTACCATTTAATAAATTGTTGGAAAGAATAACTGGCATTTTACTGGAAAATCGTTATCCAGAACATGTCAAAATAGCCCCATATCAGTCTGTTATCAACGAGGGACAGCTAAATCGGCTAGCAGAGAACTTCCTTGATACAGGAGAAATAGATAGAAAGGTTGCTACTTCACAGGGGTTACTCAGGATAATTGAAGATGTTCTAAATCCCCTTGGTCTGATAAAAAGCAGGGGTAAAACAATAAGGGTAAATATAAATCCTGGTAAAAACCCATTACTTAAGGAGTTTTTTACTTGTCTGCATGATGAAAGAACAGATATAAATACTATATATCGAGAACTTAGAAAAGGAAACTATGGTCTGACTTTACCCCAGTTCAAGATACTGGTTCTTGTATTACTTTACTCAGGATATATTACTTCTTTTTCGGAGAAACAGAAAATAGCATTGAGTCAACTTAATGTATACAATTTTAGCAGGATAAAATATCTGGGATATGGTGAGATAATAGCTGATGATTTTCAAAAAATACTTAAAGAGTGTAGTTTGCTGCCCCCGAGATTTAAGGAACAGCCTTTCTCACTTCCGCTACAGCAGGATATCTGGGCTTATATTTCTGAGATGAAGAGAGAGATGATGGATGAAATAACACATCTCAAGATCAAACTGACCAATCTTACCCTTGACGGTAGTCTGGAAAGTATAAATCATCAGCAGCTAATAAACAACATAGATAAAGTTAAGAATCTCTTTGAGGAGATTAAAATTAGTTATTCTGCAGAAGAGGGGCTGGAGAGGTTTGCCTCAAGTTATGTCAGCATCCCCAATATTGATAATTACCTGCAGCGTTTTCATTTGATTAAATCTTTCCTGGATCAGGGCTATCAAAAATTAAAAGAAATGCAGGCTTACCTGAAACAGGTCCCCGAAGATTTGCCGGATCGCGGTAATTTCCCGGAGATAAGGAGCATCAAGGCAGAATTGCTGGAAAGTATTCAGGATCATGCGGTGATTTTCAATGAAGGTTTTCTGGAAGGTTTGCTGGATAGATTTGAGTTTTTAAAAGAGTTATATATAGAAGAATATTACAGGGAACATCAAAAGAATCTTTCCGGGGATAGGTTTTCCCTATATAATAATGTTGAAAAAAACAAGGATTATCAGGTTTTGAACAGACTAGCTGATATAGAGCTGATTTCAGTCAAGGATGATCTGATCAAGGTTCAGCGGATGCTCTCTCGCATTCTGAGACAGGAATGTACTAAACTTAGTAGAGGGTATTTGCAGCGGAGTCCAATATGTACCTGTGGCTATTTTCCAGGGGAAGAGATTGATAGTATTTCACTGGAAGAAATTCATAGTATAATCGGCTCTGGTATAGGACAGTATCTAGAGGCATTAAATAGCAAGGAATATAGAGAGAAGATCGAAAAATACATAAGCAATATGGAGGCTGTCGGGGAAAAGAGATTTGCCCGACCGGTACGTGAATTACTGGATATTGCTTCACTGGAGATACCAAGTATTAATAGTGATATTATTGAAAAACTTTATCAGTTACTTAACAGGAATATATTAAACAGAATTAATCAGGCACTTTCAGGGAGTATTACTCTACACGAGAGAAATCTTGACCACCTTTATGAAAATCTGGTAGGTAGAAGTTTCTCTATAGCACAGATCAAACAGATTTTTGATGACTGGCTGGAAAGAGATCAGTCTTTTGACAGGTATAGTTATGTTAAAGTGATTTCTGAAGAGAACAGTACCGTCCCTAAATTTGATGAAGATAATAATTTAATAGAGGGCTTTCTTGAGGAGTATTATCCGGAATTGCTGGCATATTATGATCAACTTGGAGAAGAAGGTTTTTCTATTTTTATAGCTACCGTATTCTGGGCTGATCAATATAAGATTAAAAGAACAGATCTGTATAATATTATAGAATGGCCGGTTGAACTATATGATGAGATTAATACAGAGACAGTCTATCAATTATGGGACAGGGTTTCTGAGGATAAATATCAGGCTATCAGAAAAAGAGTCACAGAGAATTTAAACCGACAGATTGAGAATAATCATCTGATTGAACAGTTATTTAAGGTAATTCCACTTGCTGATTTTGAAGATATGATTAAGGTGCTAGAGAAAGAGTTTGTTTCCTATCAACTTATTCGCGAGTTAATTGTAGTTATGATCAAACGTACAGAAAAAGGTCTGTCTGAAAAGATCCTGACTGTATATCTGGAAAGACTAAATAATGTATTATTAACAATTAAGGATAATGAGAGGGCAGTCTATCTCAAGATGGTCAAAAGCTATCTACAACTTCGTCATTCCTTATATATACTTGAAGGTGAAGAAAAACCTTCATCTGCTGAAGAATGGAGTGATTTTTATCGAAAACACCTTTCTCATCTGGAATATAATCTAGCAGCTATTAGAAAGGCGGCCAGGAAACATGGTTTACTGGATAGAATTCCGTTTAATAAACTGGCGGCCAGTGTAGAAAAAGTAATGGGAGAATATATGGAGGATTTTTATCAGTTCAGCAAGAGCGAACTCTTCAGGATAAATGAACAGGCCACAGAATATCTACAGAGAGAGGTTAAATATGTTACAGAAATAGACATGTCAGAATTGATACTGGAGCGATATCATGAAATGACCAGTAGGGTGAATAGCCGCGGCAATTGCTGTATACTCATTGACGGTATGCGTCAGGATACCTGGGAAGTAATCAAAGAGGAATTGAATGATTCAATAGATTACCGAATTATTAAAGAAGGTTTTCTGTATGCCAATCTGCCTAGTAATACAGAAACACAGATTAGCAGACTAAAGGAAAATGGTTTCCGGGGCGAGATACTATCGGCAGATGATTACCTTCTCCATAAAAAGGATATTGAAGAAAATGCGAAAAATAACGGTATTGTAAGGGAAATTGTGAAATTCTCCTATGTAGATGACAGGGTCCACAGCTCAAAAGAGGATTATTGTGAGTTTATGGAAGAAATAAGATTCCAGACAGAGAATCACTTAATACCATTTTTGCATAAAATACCATCAAGGACATTGATCCTTATAGTATCTGATCATGGGTACAGGATTAATCACAAATTCAGAAAAGAGGAAAAATATGAATCGCCGCGTTATTTACACGGTGGGAATTCGCCATATGAGATTATAGTACCCTGGGGTATATTGTATAAGATTTGATGTAAGCTCAATGTCGGATAGAGATGCTGTAAAATATAAAAGTATATTGGTTACTTAAACCAAAATAAGATTTGGAAGAAATTCTTGAGATTTTTAGATAAAATGATATATAGTCAGTAATGAAAGGAATGGAAGTCTATGTTGACAGTTAGCATAAAGGTTTTATTAATATTATTTCTGGCAGGTGTAATAGGCTGGGATAGAGAAAAACACGGAAGGCCTGCTGGATTCAGGACACACATACTGGTTGGTATTGGTTCTACCATTATAATGATTGTTTCTATCATGATTTATGAGTATTATCCAAATGCTGACGCTGACCCGGGTCGAATAGCCGCACAGGTAGTCAGTGGGATAGGTTTTCTGGGAGCGGGAACAATCCTGATACAGGGCTCTAGTGTCAAGGGACTTACTACAGCCGCCAGTTTGTGGGCTACTGCAGCTATCGGTCTTGCTGTAGGTGCTGGTTTTTATTTCGTTGGCATAATTGCTAGCTTAGTTGTTTTTGTTTCTCTGTTTTTCTTTTCAAGTATTGAGTATGGAAAAACAAAGATAGAAAGTCAACAGCTGCTCTGTAGGATTGATGGCAGCAATAAAGAAATATACAATGATATATATAGTAAACTACAGAAAAAAGATTGTGAAATAAAAGCAATTAGAACCCGAAATGATTATATAAATAATGAGCTGATTGTAGATTGTAAGTTTGATATTAGTAGTGAAAATATGTCTGATCTTAATAGCTGGTTAATAGGACTTGATGAGGTTAATGAGGTCACCTGGATAGAGGTTTAGTTTGAGAGAAATATTTTGTCAATTTTTGTGCCTTGAACGCAGTGAAAAGGAATGATACTTAATATGAACACTACATTTAATACATAAAGAGTCATGAAGCGATAAGCTTTATTTTTATAAATGACTTTCATATAGGCAAAAAAATATAGTACTTATTAAAAGGCTGTCTCTTAAATGAGATAGCCTTTTTTTGGTGCACTAAAATATATTTTTAAAAATATTCCTTCTTTATTTCTATTTAGCTGCATAAATATATACAGATAAAGTCTTCAGGTAAATGATATCGATTGGAGGAACTTCAGTGAATGGTAAAGTGGAGAGTATTATTAATAGAGAGTCTGTAACTGAATTATTAACTGATCTGGTTAAAATACACAGTCCGTTTTTTGAAGAAGACGAAATAATGGAATATGTCTTTAATTGGTTTTTGGACAAGAGGATGCCGGTAGATTATCATCAATTTCAAGAAAAGAAGATCACTAATTACAGAGGTACAAATATTGTTGGAAAACTGCAGGGACAGGATGAAGGACCGATGGTTGTACTAAATGGACATCTGGATACAGTGAATATATGTGAAGGATGGTCGAAAGAACCACTTAACCCGATTATAGAGAACGGACGGATGTATGGTCTGGGAACCCTTGATATGAAAGGTGGTTCTGCCGCAATAATGCTGGCGACAGAAGCATTTTATCATAATAATAAAAAATTTAATGGTGAGATTCTCTATACACTGGTCTGTGATGAGGAAGGTCCCTATGGGCTGGGAACAGATGCCTTGATAATGGACGGTTATTATACCGATGCCGATGTAGCAATAGTCCCTGAACCAAGTGCTGCCTTTGCCGATGTTGATTTTCCATGCCTGTGTCTGGGTGCAAGGGGGGGTTGGAAATATACTGTGAGTTTTAAGGGGCAATCTGCTCATGGGGCAAATCCAGAAAAGGGTATAAATGCTATTACAGAGGCATCCCGGGTAATAGTTGAGCTTGAGAAGTCTGAACTTAAACCACATCAAAAATTGGGAAGTGGTTCAATATGTATTATAGAAGTGAATGGAGGAGGAGATCCTTTATCTGTACCAGATAGTTCATCATTTTCTGTATTCAGACATGTAACTATCGGTGAAGATAGGAATTATCTCAGAAGGGAAGTAGAAGATGCAATAAAGAGGGCTAATATTAAAGGAAAAGTCAGTGTTGCTTTTAGAGATGCCCCTCATAAAGATAATGCAGGGTTTCAACCCTATATTGTCTCAGAGAGTAATCCATATACCCGGGCCATTAAGGAGAGTATTGTAAATGCGACCGGTCAAGAGGCCAATATCGCCTACTTTTCAAGTGTTGGAGATTTTAATTATCTTGGTTCAAGGATAAGGATACCTACATATGTCCTGGGACCTTCAGGTCAAAATTATCATAGTGCTGATGAATATGTTGAGATTGACTCTGTAGTCAAAACAGCACTTATAATATATGATTTTTTAACAAATGTACTTATTTAAAAAGTACTAAAAAAAACTTGAAATGAGGTGATAGCAAAAGAATTGTACTAAAAGA
>JBKGXW010000088.1:0-9673 GCA_046546395.1 Halanaerobiales bacterium | reverse complement strand
AATTTATTCAAAGAATCAATGAAAAACGAAATAAGGTTGATAGAATTAACAACTTGACCCTGAAATAGATACTTAGTACAAAACATGAATAAAAATTTACCTGTAGTATTAAAACATAAGAAGGGATGATTAATATGAAAAAACCATTTGTAAGTTTAGAAAAATTAGAAGAAATAACAGAAAAATATCCAACCCCTTTCCATCTCTATGATGAGAAAGGCATCAGGGAAAATGCCCGTAATTTAAATAAAGCCTTTGCGTGGAATAAGGGATTCAAGGAATACTTTGCCGTCAAGGCTACACCAAACCCTACAATACTGAAAATACTTAAAGAAGAAGGTTGCGGTGTGGATTGCTCCTCCCTCACAGAGTTGATGATGTCCGATCAGGTTGGTTTCAGTGGAGAGGAAATTATGTTTTCCTCCAATGTTACCCCGGCAGAGGACTTCAAATTGGCCAGAGAATTGGATGCTATCATAAATCTTGATGATATAACACATATTGATTTTCTGGATGAAGTAGCAGGTATTCCTGAAACTATAAGCTGCCGCTATAATCCAGGAAATAACTTCAAAAGTGATAATGATATAATGGACAACCCTGCTGATGCCAAATACGGATTTACCTATCAACAGTTAGTAGATGGTTTTAATAAACTTCAGAAGAAAGGTGTAAAACACTTTGGTATTCATGCCTTTCTGGCTAGTAATACCGTAGCAAACGAGTATTACCCTGCTCTTGCTAAAATTCTCTTTGAGACAGCTGTAAAGTTAAACAAAGAAACAAGTGCACATATCGCCTTCATTAATCTTTCAGGGGGTATAGGGATTCCCTATCGTCCTGAAGAAGAAGCAGCTGACATCTTTGCCATAGGCGAAGGAGTTCGTAAAGCCTATGAAGAGATACTTGTTCCAGAGGGTATGAATGATGTAGCTATCTATACCGAGTTAGGAAGGTTTATGCTGGGTCCTTACGGCTGTCTTGTAAGTACGGCTATCCATAAAAAGCATATTCATAAGGATTATATAGGTCTGGATGCCTGTGCAGCAAACCTGATGAGACCAGCCATGTATGGTGCTTACCACCACATTACAGTAATGGGAAAAGAAGAGCAGCCACATGATCATAAATATGATGTAACCGGTGGTTTGTGTGAAAACAATGATAAGTTTGCCATCGACCGCATGCTCCCTGCAGTAAACAAAGGAGACCTGATAGTAATTCACGATACAGGTGCCCACGGTTTCTCTATGGGGTATAATTATAATGGCAAACTGCGTTCTGCAGAGGTACTTCTCAAAGAAGACGGGTCTACTGCACTAATCCGTAGAGCGGAAACACCTGAAGACTATTTTGCTACCCTGAATGTTTAATGGCCGTTTCTGATTACTTGATATTCGTACGACGAGAAAGACTTCAATACTAATTCAATTTTTGCCTATC
The DNA here is from genome assembly GCA_046546395.1 of Halanaerobiales bacterium. Lineage (GTDB taxonomy): Bacteria > Bacillota > Halanaerobiia > Halanaerobiales > DTU029 > JBDNGI01. The sequence goes on along the minus strand of JBKGXW010000088.1, from coordinate 8,230 downwards.
AAGAAAGAGGCCTTCATGAAGGCCTCTTTTTAAGTCATACACTAGTAGTATCTACTTCAGAATACTTTCCTAAAATACTGGTTAAAGGTTTATATAATAGCAATATTAGTATGAAGTTAGATACACCATGTATTATATCAAAAGGAATACCCTTTACCCAGTAAGATATCCCGTACATTATTCCATAGAAAAATGATTCTACTACGGCAAAGAAAATTCCGAAAGTCAATCCAAAAATACCACCCAATACGGCAAATCCATACTCTGAGTTAAATCTCTTATTTATGTGATGTGTTAATACTATTAATAAAGGCCAGATAAGGTAATAGACCAGAAACCAGGTGGAAAAACCATAAATAAAAACCTCTATTGTAGTAAACACAATTGAAACCATTAATGTACGCTTCATACCAAAAGTAACTGTGTACACAATAAACAATAGTGTTACTATCTCTATATTTGGTAAAAAACTTAACGCAAGTTTTCCTGCAGTAATTGTTGCACTGAGAATTCCTATCAGCGCTATATCTCTAACCTCCATACTTACCACGAAGTCAATTCAAACTTATAACTGTCTCCGTCATTTAAGACAATTTCCTTAATTCCAGTCTGGGCATCCTCGCCATTAACAGTGATATGAAAATATTCATTATCTTCCTCTTTAGCTGTATAATCCATCATACCAGTAACCATGGGGCCAAAATCGGTTTCCTTGAGTTCTACCCCTAATGCCTCTTGATTTTCCTTGATTAATTCATATAAAAATTCATAGTCAGTATCATAATCAAGGGTCTGATCTATTTCTTCACCCTCAATCACTATATTAATTGCTACAGCCTTTTCGCCTGCTACTCCTTCAGGACTCAGGAATCTATTATATGCAAAAAGACCTAAACCTGCCAGGATAATCACTAAACCTACAATTAAAACTTTATTACGTAAACTATTATTCACTAACAATCACTCTCCCCTATTCATGTATTTTGTTAATTTATGATGTTGCCTTACTTCTATCTACACAAGATTTAGTACCTTTCTTTCTTCTACATTTCTACATGCAGTAAAAGACATAACTTTCCTTGATAATAAAAAACCTCTCAATTTTATAAATTGAAAGGGAGTACAACGCATAAAAAGATATATTCTAAACATAAAGACAGATATCTTTTATGCTCCGGTTAACAAACACCCCCTCATAACCCGTGAGAATTTAGTGTTTTTATACAGGCAGGTCTTCCGACTTGGTCTTCTCAAAACAGCTTACCTTCCCGGTTTCCCAGTGGTAACTCAAACTGTCAACAACCATACGGCGGCGGGACCGTACAGGCTTCTCACCTGTTTCCCATTTTAATGCAGTCCTATAATATTTTACTCTGCGTAAAACATTAAAGGTACAACCTATATAAATAACATTATTAAATTATGTTCTTATTTTATAATAAATTTATATTGATTACAATACCTTATTCCACTATATAGATTAATGGATAAGATTAGATAAACATATTGGCTTTATAATCCATAATACGTACCTTTAATCAGGCTAATTCCTCTTCAATTCCCCTGAGTGCCTTATCAGTAATCTCGCCAGGATAATTCAAATATTCCAGAAGCTTGATTGCATTTGCTGATACAGCTATACCTTCTTTTAAAGTATAATCAAAATCAAGTCCCTCTCTGGTAACATTATCAGTGAAATGATAGCATTTATACTTCTTCCTCATTTTTTCAGCCAGTTCCAGATCATGTGTCGCGACAATAGTCAGTACATTATTCATGGATAGATAGTTAAGTATCTCCTGTGATGCATATAATCTCTCCAGTGAATTAGTACCAGACAATAACTCATCAATAATACATAGTGATGGTATATCTCTCCTGACCGTATTGACAAGTTTTAAAAGTCTCTCTGCCTCTGCATAATAAAAACTCTTACCTTTCAGAATATTATCAGTTCTACTAATAGATGATATTACTGTAAAATATGTGGCCTGATATCTTTTCGCAGGACAGGTACAGATAGTCTGTGCCAGAACTACATTAATACCCATCGTTCTCAAAAACGTTGATTTCCCGGCCATATTTGAACCTGTAATCACTATCCCCCGATTGTCCATCTCTACAGTATTTGAAACAGGGTCTTCAAGCAGAGGGTGGTATGTTTCCCTGATCTTCAGAAATTTGTATTCAATATCCTCAATAAACTCAGGAATACAATAATACTCTAAAGACTCGCGATAAGAAGCCGTTGAATAGAGTGAGTCAATTTCTCCGATTATCATATAGATATTTCTTAGTTCTTTTAATGACCTGTTTATTTCAAAAAGTGATGCATTAAAACTCCTGGCTTCAATTAAAAACATATAGCTTATATATTGATAGATATATTCCAGATCGCTTTTGACCTCATTGGGCATCATATTACTGATTTTTTGAGTCAGACCTCTCACCTTTTCTAAGCAGGGATCCAGTTCTTCCTGATACACTTTTATCCTATCATCATCTATTTCCTGAAATTTATTTGCTGTTTTAATAAGTTTTAGTAAATAGCTAATAGAGTTGCCAGGCAGGCGGTAAAAAAACTTTTTTTTAAAAAGCTTACTTATACCAATATTTATTATTATAACTAGCAGAAGTAAAAAGACTGATATGGCAGGCCAGAAATATATTGTAGCTATCAAAAAAAGCGGTATCACTGCCATTATATTTAAAAACACACCATATGGTGTTGGTAATGGAGTATTACCCCAGAGAATATCAATTAAACCATTGTCATCCTGTTTACCCAGTTCCATCATTAAGAGACCTAACTCCTCCCTTAACCTTTGATCTTCTTGAAAAACCAGTATTGTTTTATTTCTAGCCATGATGTTTTGTCTATCAAAAAGAGGCCTTCTCAAGATATCATATAGTACATTTTCACCAGGAGTTGTCATGGTATGGTCTATTCTTGCATAGATTTGGTCCATGTTTAAATCCTGCCAGGTCTGATCATCAATAATAAAATCTGAATTAACTTCTTCTGTATCTTTAACCTTACCATCCTGTGCTCCGTCACGCCTCCTTGTTTGATCGAAAAGTAACCTAATATCTTTAAAATTGCGTTTATCTTTAATGAATTTTCCCCAACTCTTCCGCAGTTGGTATATGCTTTTCGTCAGCCGATATCGCCAATATTTTTTGTATGTAATATAATATAACGGTAATAATAAAATGATTGCAGACAGAAAATATACATTATTATTCAGAGAAATATAAATCAAAGTTACTGTCAATATGATGTTGACTATGAGAAAACCAGCAAAGAATATTTTTCCCCTCATTATATCTTTTTTTTCTATATTTGTTTCTATAAAATCCATTAATATGTTACCTCCAATTTATCATAAAAAATTAACATAAAATTGTTATCTTCTGTAGAGTTTACAGTAGGCATTTCAGTAGAATTTAGTTTTCATTATTTAATTTCTTTTGTTCCTGAAAATTTTTGCACAGTTGGTTTATAGATATCTCGTCTGAATTAAATGCCTTTAAATAGCCGCCATTTTTTAAATCTATTTGTATATATATAGCCTTAGCTTTTACAGCCTTTATGTTTTTTATCTCAGACAAATGAATTTGTCTGACTTTTAAAAATCTCTTAAAATACAAATACTTATCGGTCAAAGCAAGAACTCTATTATTCCTCAGATATAATATAAAAACTTCAATCAAAAGTAATAATATAATAAGCCGGCTAAAAATCTGCTTATTTTCTACGTTATAAAACAATAATACTATTATCACTGCCAACAAGCTTAATAGAAAAAATAAAATTAACATATAATAAACCCATTTAAAACAATCACTATCTTTTACTAATATTTTTTCCTCTTTACCTATGATGTCTTCTAGCTGCTTTTTAATACAAATCACCCCTCACCCATTTCTACAACTAAAAATTGCAGTAAATAATAGCCTGTAGTCTGGTTTTGGATTTACTGAAAACACTAGTTATTATTATGAATATCAATATTTCTGGTGTTTCTCCAGATAGATAATATTAACTCAGACTGACTGCCAGTGTCTGTCTTTCTATAAATGTTTCGTAGATGTGTTTTTAAAGTATTATAACTAATCGACATCAATTCTGTAATAGTACCTGTGTCTTTTCCTTCCAGCAAAAAAAGAATGACCTCTTTCTCTCGTGGTGATATTGAATGCTGTTTGCAGAAACTATCAAGGTTATCATTTTCCTTTGTTAAAATATCTTTACTCTGTCTGATCAAATATGTTTCTTTTATAAAATTAAGTAAAGGAATAATCAACAGGATTGAAATCAATCCAACAGCTGGCCACAAATTTATAGGAACAATATCTGATATCCTGCCGCCCAGAAATGGTAAACCAGATATAAATATAATAATAACATTTAAAAATAAACCGGTACCGATAAATAATCTACTCTTGAAGTAATCAGTCCAGTCCATCAGAACAAGGAAAATAAATAAATCCATTACAGCAAAACTACTCTGTAATAATATCATTGGAAGACTATTAAAATAATCAAAAATAAGTAATAATAAAAATCCCAGGCCAGAAAAGAACAGCCCTATATTTATAAGCAGTCTACGCCCTTTTTTATCTGCAATTATTCCCACAGGTAATACAATAAGTGGATAAAATAAAAAACCTATATCAAAAAATACCTTCTTATTTGTTAATAACTCCGCATAAAGCAAATTATACATCAAGCCGCCACCTATATAAAACAATATAACAAGGAATATTAGTGAAAGCCAGTAGCTTGTATCCACGTCTGAAAGATTTTTATTACTAATCATGTCTTTACTCCTCGTTAAGCCATCCCTTAATAATAGAAATGGTGACATCAATAATAAGCCGTTAATAACATACATCCAGCTGCCATATGGTATCAACAGAAAGGGTATCAGAATAGTACCAGCCAGAAAGAATATAAAGCCCAATATCCTCCCCCGTCTTCCATCCATAATAGAAATAGAGATGTGATATAGGTAAAATACTACCAGTGACCCCGAAAAAAAGCCTATCAGTAAAATAACTGGTATAATAAACCTCTGACTCAGAAGAGGAAAAATAATAGTAAGAAACGATAATAAAACTGATATTAGCAGGATTAGTTTTAACTCTTTATTGTGGTCTATATCTTTACTCCTGGAAAGATATTCTACAATAAATCCATAGAATAACAAACCCACAGCATGACTTAACAAAAATAGCATAAAAACAACACTGGTACTCATATCTATCTGAGTGAGCAGAGGTCCATACATAGGGAAACTCCATAACCAGATAGTAAAACATGTAAATGGTATGGTCAATTGATGAAGGTATTTTTTGATAGTATACATAAAAACATCCCTTTTCTAGCAAAAATGTAATCAGAAAATTAAAAATTCACATAGTTTCATTAGGTTATGTATACTATTCTTCTTTTTGTGATAAAATCCTCCAGTTTTATCTATATTATATTTTATTCAGTCAACGAAGTTAGAAGTTAGTACGAATAATCCAGGCAATTATATGTCAACTAGTTTAAGACAAAAAAAATCCTGGATATAATAATTATAGGATAGTTTACAATCCAGGATATTTCTATATAATTAAATTTACCGTTGGATTTCAAAAATCTAATAACGCTAAATACTTATTCCCAGTGCAGGTAAGGGTATCCATCATTACTACCAGTAGAGTCTTCCAGCCAGGTTCCGGTAAAATCCCAGTCAAGATAAGTATCAACATCCTCATATGGATATGTCATCTCTGAGGTACTGCGGGGTTCTCCTTTTCCTGTATCATTCTGTCCAGTTAATTCCCGGTCATAATATGAGTTAGTAATAGTACTATTATCATGTGACTGCCAGATCAATCCTCCTGTTTTATCATAAATAGCTGAAACAGGACCAGTTGCATAACAATTAATGATAACACTGTCAGCACTATTGTTATTACCCACCAGGCCTCCAACCATATTTGTTCCATATACCTCACTTGTTGTATAAGAATTTTCAATTCGTCCTGTGTTTTCGCCAACCAATCCTCCGACATAATAACCATTTGTAACATTACCCCTGGCAAAGCTCTTATATATTTCACCACTATTAGCTCCGACAAGTCCTCCTATTCTATATCCAATTCCAGAGACATTCCCAGTAGAATAACACTCCCTGACCTCACCTTTATTATCTCCTACAAGTCCACCTGTCCAGTCACCGTTCACTTCACCAGTAGAATAACTGGCCAGAATAATTCCAGATCCTTCATTTATCCCAACCAATCCTCCACTTCGACCGCCATTGTTTGTAATGCCTGTTGCAAAACTATTCTCAATTCTACCACCGTTTGAGCCAACCAGTCCTCCACCCTGACAACCTCCATATTCGGTTGTAGTCACCTCACCACAGGCCTCACTATTCATGATTGTACCTCCAGAATGGTTTTTACCTACAAGTCCACCACCAGCTACTTCTGCTGTGATATTTCCTGAGGCCTGGCAGGTCTCGATATTTCCTGACCAATTTCTACCTACAAGACCACCTACTTCGTTACCACCGCTTACTATAGCAACAGAGGAACATGATGTGATTACTCCATTCCCATCATTTTTCCCTATAAGACCGCCAGTCAAACTGCCTCCCGATATAGTTCCACTGACAGTACAATTTGATATATCCCCTTTATTCTCTCCAACCAGACCAGCAGTTTCGGTCTCATTAGTCGTAATACTGACATTATCCAATATTACATTCTCAATGCTTGAGCCTTCAGTATATGCAAATAATGCCTGGTGATCACTATTTTCTCTATTAATAGTCAGTCCAGAAATTGTTTTGTTATCTCCATTATAAGTTCCTGTAAACGGAAAGTTAGGACCAGAATAACTATCCCAGGTTCCTATAGGCTCCCAGCCTTCACCATTGGAGTATTCTGATAAATCTATATCATTTATCTGTCTAAAGTGTTTATCAAGATTATCCCTTACTTTATCTAGCTGTTCAGGAGTAGCTATCAGATAAGGATCATCAACTGTACCACTACCTCCAGCAAAATTTGCCGGATCCTCTTCTATTGGCATTCCACTGACCGAAGGACTTAAATCACTGAGACCCTCGGGTGCAAAAAAAGAGTTGAGACTACTGGCCTGAACCCAGATATAGTAGCTTGTATAATTCTCAAGTTCAGTTATTGTATACCTCGTAGTAGTAATATCTCCTACGGCCAGCACGGCTTCTTCACTATCATCAACAGTAGCATAATAGACATAATAATAAGCACCCCTTAATACTGGTTCCCACTCAACTGTTAATCGTCCATCACCTTCAATTATAGTTGGGGCGTTAGGTGTATCCGCTGCAGTCTGTCCTGTAAAATTTGCGGTTGGATTTTCTTCATAGACATTCGTACTATAAGGACTAAACCACCAACCCTCCATTGACGGAGTAACCATAAGATTACCATTTAATCCTGAAACTGACCAGTTACCTGATGTATCAGTTAGTACATTATTATCTCCAACCTGTATATTTACACCTTCGAGGCCTTCTCCTGTAACACTATCTGTAACCTGACCTGATGCTGTAAAGGTTACTAACTCCTCAGCAGTAAAATTGATTTCATTTTTATAATATGCCACTGCATCACTTGACGGGTCAAAAGTCCAACCCTCTAGTTCAGGGGTTATTGTTTCTATTCCGGTTAATCCTTCAACAGAGTAGTAACCGTTCTCATCAGTGGTAGTTTTTGAAACATCATCCATTATGATACTTACTCCCTGAAGGCCGTCTTCAGATTCTCCTATTGTGACATATCCTGAAACAGTATAAACAATATTTTCACCGTCCACTACTGAGAAATTCACTTCATCATTCGGGCCATTAACGGTTAAGCTCTCTGGCTCAAATTCCCAGTCATTCTTTACAGGGGTTACGGTTATTCTCCCACTTACCCCTTCTACAGACCAGTTGCCATAGGGTCCTGTAATTACTTCTGTTCCATTACTGAGTTGAATACTTACTCCTTCGAGACCTCTACCAAAATCAGTAACCCTACCAGAGATATCATATGTTTCCGGAGTCTCCTCCGCTGCTGCGAAGTTCGCTTCTGTACTGGAACTATTTACTTCTCTACTCTCTGGCGTGAATACCCAGTCGTCTAAAGCTGGAGTTATAGTCAATGTACCAGATAAATTTGATGCAGACCAATTACCTGA
>JBKGXW010000087.1:0-9708 GCA_046546395.1 Halanaerobiales bacterium | reverse complement strand
ATGTGTCAATAAATTCTGACAGTATATTAAATAAAAGCAAAATATTAATCAAAATATTAATCAAAATTTATAACATATATGATAGAAATGTCATATTATATTGCATATAGGGAGGTGAAGGATATATGGAAACAGTAAATCCTAAAAATATTACTGGTGATTTATTTGAAGCAGCAATCGTTAACCAGAAAGCTGTAGTTAATAGTGCCCAGGTATTACTGTCTGTTGTTGCACTTAATATATTTGTTGAGTTTGAAGCTATGTTTGGTATTGTTACCCAGATAGATTAAAGGTCGGTTGTGATTTATATAGGCTGTACTCTGTATTTATATTGTTAAAGAGAAGTATCTCTAGAAAGGAGGAAATGTATGAAGATTGGATTTGCAAAAGATGGAATTTTATTTAATTCAAAAAAAATAAATCCCCTCAATATATCTGTTTCGGATTTCGGGGTTAACCTTGAGGAAGATTATGGTGTAGAATCTGATATGGAATTAGTTTCTATCAACCCCTTTGAATTACTGGAAGAACTAGCAGAAGCTCGTTATAATCCAGATAAAAGATTGAATAATGGAAGGGAAATACCCAGGATAGATGTATTGGAATCGTTATTTGATAATATTTTTTAATAGAATAATATTCATTTTTGAAAGGAGGGTGTTTTATGAGTGATGTTTTTCAAGCCCGTATAGTAAATCAGAAAGCTGTAGTTAAATCTGCTCAGATATTGTTATCAGTTGTTGCACTTAATATATTTGTTGAGTTTGAAGCCATCTTTGGAATTATAAGTCAAGTAGACTAATTAATAAATGGGGGCCTTTTGTTAAGAAAGGTCCCTTATAATTATTTATTTTCTTTACACACTTAAGGAGTTATATTCTATATTTATCTATATCTTCAGGGTAGTATACTAAAATAATAGAGAAAAATATTAACAAAAATTCTGCGATATACATACTATAATTAAAAAAGTTTAAGGGGGTTCTATTGATGCCAGATGAAACTAAAGATACATTTGAATCAGATACACATCTTGAATGTGAGAGAAAGAAAAAAAGAAAGAAAAATAAAAATGAAAATAAATCAGAAATATCTGATGATATATATATGCAATCAGGAATTGTGGACCAGGTTAACTATAGTCACCAATCCAATATGACACTTTGTGCTTACTCAGTAATCACTCAATCATTTTCTACTATCAAGATTAATATAAACGAAGAAACGGAGGATGAAAATAATGGGTGATACTTGGATTGTCTTTAAAACAAAAAAGAAGTATAAAGATGTACCAGAAGAACTGAGAATTAACAGAGATGGAAAGGTATTTATAGATGGTAAACCATATAATGCGGATGACCCTAGCTATGGTAATATGAGTCTGGAAGTAGAATGTAATTCACAGGTAGATAGAGGAGCAGATACAGAGAAACTTCTGGAAATGTATAAGAAAGCAAAATCTGGAGACAAAAAAGTAGTCACAGATATTCAGGATGAAAACGAGGTTAAGCAAACTACAGTTAAATTTTAGCCAGGGGGGTAGTTAAATGTTTGATGATAGAAATAGCGAAAAAAACAATGAGGCTTTTAAAAATAGGGAGAAAATAAATTCTGATAACTATGAAGAGGAAGATGCTGAGGATACTGGCAGGGCTCAGGGGTCAAGAAAAGAAGATAATCAGAAAGAAAACAATAGAAGAATAAATGTTGGTGACTTTGTGCTGGAAATGAATCATATTAAAATGCCAAATCCCGTCAGTCTTGTTAGAAGGCTTTATGAATTAAGGTCTAATGAATCTATGACTAAAGAAGAAAAAGAAAAAGAACTAGTTAAGATTACTAAAGAATTTACGAGGTGATTTTTTTGAAGAAAAGCAAGTTGATTTCTGCAAATCTTACAAATCAATCTAATTTAAATAGCTTACATAAAACGAGTTTATCACAATTTATATATGTAGTTGCTTTAGGTTTTGAATATTTGGATAATGAATTACTTCCTGATTCTGAATACAAAGAAGATATTATTCCTGTTTCGATCAGGGTAAATAAATCCGGTGAGCTAGCTGTGAGTGGGATCAATAATATAAATGATGACGATATATCTGTTTATACTGATAAAAGGGTAACTGGCAGCAGAGATAATGAATAATGTTATGCAATAAAAAGGAGGGTTAGTATGGATGAAAGTTTAATTAACTCCAGGAAAAAGTTTTTTAATTTTTTAATAAATTGTGCCAATCAGGCTAATCTCGTTGGGCTTAATGATAGTAATCCAGTACAGATAAGTTCTTTGTTTGTATTTGTTAAACCTTATATACTAAAGAAGTTTGATGTAGATGAAGGACTAGATATTGAGATTAATATGGATGAAAATGGGACTATATGGGTAGATGATGAGGCGTTTGAGCCTATAGAGGTAAACCCGGGAGTAAGTATTTTTGGTATTATGAAAAATGATGAGGTGTAAATAATGAAATGTCCTGAGTGTAATGAAACTGATATAATTCATATATATGAAGAAGAAGCTATCAAATATAAATGTATAAATGGTCATTCCTGGTCTGAAAATTATTCTGATCAGGGAGGGGTACATCCCCGTCCGGATTTCTATAAAGTAAAGTTAGAAGAGATATTCTTTGAAGAAGAAAGAGAGATATATGAAAAACTACTTGAAGAAATGAAAGAAAGCCAGGGTTTTTATATGTCAACAGATCCTGAAGCCCAGGCTAAAAGATTAATTGAGAAATGTCAGATCAGTCATGTCAAACTTTTTCAAATAATAAAGAGAATCAACGACTATTATGATAAAATAGATTGGGATTAAAATCTATTTATGGCCTGAAGATTCCAGGAGTATTTAAGTATATATAGCCAGGCGGGAATATATATGATAGTAATAAAAGGCAGCCATTATTAAATTAGCTGCCTTCTTAGCTTTGATGAATTTTCTTTGAACATATTTTTTTTGTAACTAAATTTTAATAGAAATTGTTTTTTCATCCTTATCACTAAGTGATAAGCTAGCATTATTATCCCCGTAACTTATCTCATATTCACCAAGAAAACCGGTGAATTCGATTTGCCCTTTGTCATCTGTTTTGAGTGTAGTTGATTCTATCCACCATTCATCTTTTACCATTTTTTTCAATTCTTCATAGGCAGGTTTAGTGGAGTAATCTTCACGAATAAGTCCTGATGGGGCATTCAACCATTGACCATCAAGCAGATCCCACCAGGTAATTCCTGTAACCATTGGATGAGCAAAAAGTGTTTTATAGAATTCAACAACTTCTTTTGCCTGACGTTCTTCTCCTTCAGGAGTACTAGGCCATTCCTCTACCTGATAATCATTGAGATCATCATAATGTGCAGGCATTATTTCACCTGATATAAGTGTTGCTTCACTAAAGTGAATTGGTATATCAAATCTTGCAAAACGCTCCAGTACCCATTCTGTTTTTTCTTTACCCCAGTAACCCTGGTGCATATGCGATTGGATTCCAATAACATCGATTTCAATACCAGCTTCTAAACAGCCTTCAATCAGGATATCATAGGCTGGTGAAACGTCAAAATCATTGAGTATAAGGGTTGCATTAGGATTAGTCTCACGCGCTGCTTCAAATACTTTTTTAATGGTGTTGATTCTTCCCAGTTCTTTACAGACACGGGTAAGACCATTATCATATTTATCAAATATCGGCATGATTACAACTTCATTAATTACATCCCATATATCTATCATACCTTCAAAGTCTTTGACATCCCTATGTATTCGTTTGATCTGTGTATCCAGAATTTCATCATTACTCATATTCAGTAACCAGTCAGGTGCTAATGTATGCCAACTTAAGGGATGACCTTTGACTGTCAGGTTATGTTCTTTACACCACCTGGCAGCATTCTGTAATTCCTTTGTGTGTGGTTTGCCCTGTTCTGGTTCAAACTGTCCCCAGTAGAAAGGAAGGGTTACGAAATTAAACACATCAAGGAATCTATCTATGTATTTTTCAGTCTGTTCTCTGGCAGCCCCTTCAAGCTTATTATTAGCATAAGGTACTATTTCAAATCCGTTACATCCAAAAAGAAACTTGTGGTCCTTTTGAGTAATAGTTATTTCCTGATTCTGTAGTGGTGTATTGTCTTCTGCAAAAACTTTAATTTTAGCGGTAGTTTTTCTGTGATCATAGTTACTCATTTTATTTGTAGCCTCCTTTTATAGATAAGCTCCTGCCATATTTTATAGGTATTATTTCGGGAAGTCGTTGGCAGTTAACTTAATTATAACACAGTATCCTATCGAGTTGTAGTGATAAAGCTTACATTAGATTATAACTTTTGATTTTTTTCTAAAACACTTAGTGAAAGATATGGGTAGTTCTATATTAAAGGTCTTGATGGCCTGATTTTCGGGTAATTATGTTCACTAGAAGCTGTTTAAAGTTATGTGTAAAGAGAATAGATACTGAGTCAATTAAAGATGAGGCGCAGGTAAGTGCTATCCTGCACCTCTAAGTTAAAATGGGTTCTTTATATAAAAACGCTTTTTAATATTTCCCTAATTGATTTGCTGCAAAAATGGCATCACAGACCATATCGGCAGTAACCTTGAATGGCAGATTGTGAATAGTTTCATCTTCAATTACACTGGCTTCAGCTACTTTCATTATTTCATCGCGGGAGACATCCTCAAGACCAAGCTCCTGGAAGGTTATAGGTAATCCTACTTCTTTACAGAAGTGGATTACTTCATAGATCAGATCAGTAGGTCTATCTTCAAGAATTAATTGGACTATAGTGGAGAAGGCTACTTTCTGGCCATGGGTTATTTCATGAACTTCTTCCAGTTGCGTAAATCCATTATGTATCGCATGGGCAGCAGCCAGACCACCACTTTCAAATCCTAATCCGCTCAGTAATGTATTGGCTTCAACTATTTTTTCAACTGCTTCAGTTACTACATTAGCTTCTACAGCTTTTTTGGCAGGAAGACCATATTCCAGTAGAGTATTATAGCAAAGCCTGGCTAATGCAAGAGCAGTTTCAGTCTGACTACCTCCCGGCATATTACTGGCTTGTGTTACACTACAGGCATCAGCCTCAAAGTATGTAGCCAGGGCATCCCCCATTCCAGCTACCAGGAACCTTACTGGAGCATTTGCAATAACCTGAGTATCAAGCAGTACTAATTCAGGATTTGATGGGAGGAATAAATACTCCTCAAACACACCATTTTCAGTATAAATAACTGAAAGAGCGCTACAGGGTGCATCGGTTGATGCTATAGTTGGAACAATTCCTACGGGTAAACCTGAGTAATATGCAGCGGCTTTTGCAGTATCCAGAGTTTTACCCCCTCCTACACCTACTACAACTTCAATCTCATGTTGTTCAATAACGTCCTTTATCCTATTTATTTCATTTTTAGAGCATTCTCCATTAAATATCTCAATAATACTTTCTTTATTCTGTAAACCCTCTTTAATATCTTCCTCAAGGAAGTCAATAACATAGGGGTCAATTAGAACCAATATCCTGGACCCCATATCACCAATATGTTTTTCTAATTCTTTAATAGTACCTTTCCCCTGTACATATTTACCGGGAGAAATTAAAATTTTTGCCATATTTAACGCCTCCTTAATTAATAATGATAATCGTTACTTTAACACTAATGTATCATAACTATAAAATGATGTCAAATATAACCACTTGAAAATGCAATTAAGTTATATAGTATAATCCCCATAAGTATTGTAATTATTCTATAAAAAACTCCTAAAAATCTGTTGATTAAAATGCAAGAATGATTTAGAATTATAATAGAAAGTAATATTTTGATAGATTCTTATTTTTTGAGAAAAATAAACCCTAGCAGTAAGACAGCTATTAAAGAGGGAATTTTTCTACAATTATCAGTTTATATGAAAATATAATTGAGGGGGTAAATTGATGAAAAAAAACATTGCATTAGTTACTGACAGTACCTGTGATTTACCAGCAGATCTTCTGGATAAGCTATCTGTTGAACTACTTCCGTTAAAGATAATTTACAAAGAAAAACAATTTCTGGATAGAGTTAATATTAAGCCGGAATTTGTCTATAAACGATTTGAAGATGAGATACCAACTACTTCTATGCCGGGTCCTGGAGATTTTGAAGCTAAATTTAAAGAAATAAAGGAAAAGGGCTTTTCACATATTCTTGCCATACATATCTCCGGTGGGTTAAGCAGTACAGCTAATATTGCCAGGATGGTAGCTGAGCAGTTTGATGATCTGACAATAGAGGTTATTGACTCACAGCTTCTTTCTATGGGGCTAGGGAGACTGGTCCTTTATGCAAGAGAACTAATAGATAAAGGGGACTTAGACTTTTTTGATATAGTTAAAAAAACCCGCAATAAAATAAATGAAATTGATATACATTTTATAGTTAAAACATTAAAGTATCTCAAAGAGGGCGGCAGGATAGGGAAAGTGAGAGGAACGATTGGTGAGTTATTTAATATAAAACCCATTATCTCTATAAATGATGAAGGGAAATATTTTACTGTCGATAAAAGCAGAAGCAGGAATTCATCAATAAATAAGCTGTACAAAATAGCGGAAAAGAAAATAAGACTGGGTAAGTGTTATCTGGATGTAATGCATGCTGATGCCCTGGAGGAGGCAGAGGAATTACTTAGAAAGCTAAAAAAATTACCAAATGTGCAGGACTCCCTTTTGGGTGAAATTAGTCCAGCGATGGTAGTTCATGCCGGGCCTGGCTTAATAGGAGTCTGTGTTACTGCGGTCCGGGATTGAGATTATAGTTTTAGTTAAATTAAGCAAATATATCGAAAGATGAAGAAAGAGATATAAATCTGAGAAAAAGTCAGCCTGCTGTGTATTAACCAGGCTGACTTCACAATTTGTACTTAAATTGGATAAGTACTAATTAATCTGCTAACATTTTTCTATCTTTACGAAATTAGAGATACCTTATTCACTTAGATTGGAGAAACTAAAGATAAAATCATTTCCATCATAGTCTATTAGTATTTTCTGTTCATTTTTGCTATCTGTTTCGAGTAGTTCCAGGGCTAGTTGATCCTTCAAATATTTCTGGATTACCCTGTCAAGAGGACGGGCTCCATAAGTAGGATCATAACCCAACTCCATTAATTCTTCTTTTGCCTCATTAGTGACATTCAGGCGGATATTTCTTTCTTGCAGCTTATTTTTTAGATCGCGTAATTTGATTTCAACTATTTTTATAATATCCTCTTTGCTTAAGGAATGGAAGATGAGTTGTTCATCAATTCTATTGATAAACTCGGGTCTGAAGTGTTTTTTCAGGGCTTCAGACACATTCTGTTGGATCTCCTCACTATCCTGCAAATCCTGGATATATTCAGAACCAAGATTAGAGGTCATAATGATAATTGTATTACGGAAATCCACCCTATTACCCTTACTGTCAGTCAGGATACCGTCATCAAGTATCTGAAGAAGGATATTAAACACATCAGGATGTGCCTTTTCAATTTCATCCAGCAGGACTACAGAATAGGGTTGTCGCCTGATCCTTTCTGTTAGCTGGCCACCCTCATCAAATCCTACATAGCCAGGGGGTGAGCCGATTAATTTAGCAACAGCATGACGTTCCATATATTCTGACATGTCAAGGCGAACAAGGGACTTTTCGTTATCAAAGAGATAAGCAGCCAGGGTCCTGGCAAGCTCTGTCTTTCCAACGCCAGTAGGGCCCATAAAGATAAAGGATCCCAGTGGTCTTTTCTCATCCTGAAGACCGGTTCTTGAGCGGCGGATAGCATTGCTTACTGCAGTAATAGCTTCATTTTGCCCGATAACACGTCTGGAGAGTTCTTTTTCCATCTGTTTCAGCTTATCTTTTTCATCTTCCATAAGTTGTTGCACTGGAATATCTGTCCAGGAGCCAACAATCTCAGCAATATCCTCCTCAGTAACCTCTTCACTTACAAGGTTGTATCTATCTTCAATCTGTTCTATTCTATGGATTACTTCTTCCAGTGCTTTCTGTAGGTCGTGAAGTTCACCATAGCGCAGGCGAGCAGCTTTTTCATAATCTGCTTCACGTTCAGCATTTTCTGCTGCATTACTTACTTTTTCAATCTGTTCTTTCAGTTCCTGTCTTTTCTGAATTAATTCTTTTTCATTGTTCCAGCGGGCCAGGATTGGATCACGCCTATCTTTTAATTCATTTATTTTTTCTTTTATCTCCAGTAGACGTTTTTGAGAATCATCGTCACCTTCTTTTTTCAGGCTTTCTTTTTCGGTTTCGTATCTTCTGATTTTACGATTTAGTTCATCAATTTCCAGAGGCATAGAGTCTATATCGATTCTTAATTTGGAAGCTGCTTCATCAATCAGATCAATAGACTTATCTGGCTGGAATCTTTCTGTTAGATATCGTTCTGCCAGATTGGCAGCCGCTACCAGGGCGTTATCCTGGATTCTGACACCATGATGAATTTCATATTTTTCTTTTAAACCGCGTAATATGGAGATGGTATCTTCCACAGAGGGCTCATTGATCTGAACAGGCTGGAATCGTCGTTCCAGAGCGGCATCTTTTTCTATATGTTTTCTGTATTCATCCAGTGTAGTGGCACCAACACAGTGAAGTTCACCCCTGGCCAGGGCAGGTTTCAGTAGATTGGCTGCATCCATTGAGCCCTGAGTAGCACCTGCTCCTACCAGTGTATGCATCTCATCAATAAAAAGGATGATTCGGCCTTCCTTTTTAATTTGTTTAAGAACAGATTTCAGTCTATCTTCAAATTCACCTCTATACTTTGTGCCAGCAATTAATGAACCCATATCCAGAGAAATGACCCTTTTATCCTTTAATGTCTCCGGTACATCACCCTGAATTATTCTCTGAGCGAGACCTTCAACAACAGCAGTCTTACCTACACCGGGTTCCCCAATCAGGACGGGATTGTTCTTTCTACGTCTGGATAAAACCTGCATAATTCGTCTGATCCTTTCATCGCGACCAATGACTGGATCCAGCTCGCCTTCGCGGGCCATCTCGGTAATATCTATTGTAAATCTTTCAAGTACCTGATATTCCGATTCGACATCTTCGCTGGTCACCCTGGCACCATCCCTGATTGTTTCTATAATTTCTCTTACCCTATTGATGTTTATATTCTTATCCTGTAATAAACGGGCGGTATTGCTTTTCCCATCAGCCAGGAGTCCCAACAGATAGTGTTCAGTAGAGATATATTCATCACCCAATTTATCGGCCTCTTTACTTGCTTTACGCAGTACATTATTTAGCTGCTGAGACATATATAGCTGACTATTATCTGAATATACTTTTGGTAAACTGTCTATTATCTGTTTTAAGTCTCTATTTAGTACTTCAATGTTTAACCCCAGCTTGTCAAAAATGGGTATGATAATACCTTCATCCTGTGAAAGTAGTGCATGGAAGAGATGAGCAGGATAGACCTCCTGATTGCCAAACTCTTCTGCCAGATGTTGAGCTTCCACAAGGCTTTCCTGAGCCCTTCTGGTGAAATTATCCATTCTCATAGTACCATCACCTTTCTTGTTGGTTTTCAAATCACAAGAGATTTATAGATTTTATGGCATAGATGTTATTAGTTTTTTACTAGAATTTAAACATATATATATACCGTCTATGTACTAAATATAGTATAACTTTTT
>JBKGXW010000086.1:0-9738 GCA_046546395.1 Halanaerobiales bacterium | reverse complement strand
AAGCTGGAGTTATAGTCAATGTACCAGATAAATTTGATGCAGACCAATTACCTGACTCATCAGTTGTGGCGATTATTTTATCCCCGACCTGTATTGTTACCCCTTCAAGTCCATCATCACTTTCCCCTATTGTAATCCGACCTGAGGCTGTAAAACTTGATTCGGGATCAGAACTTCCACCTCCTGAGCAGGCAGACAATAATAAGATAAATACAATAACATAAATAGTACATAAAACAAGCTTTTTCATAAAATTCTCCCTCTTTCAAAATTTATTTTTAACTCTTTTTCTATGTTTCGACAATTAATTTACAGTTTATTGCGTAATCACTTAATTTTACCATATACATAATGTCAAAGAAATTGAATATTTTTTCTAATACTCTGTATTTTTATTTACGTATCTTTTTGTGACTTTTATATCATTTTTTTGTAAATTAATTAATATAAATGACTGCTTAAAGATATATAAATAAACAAATAAAGACCTGTAGATAAACAAACACATTTCTACAAAATTTTACATATACTAATATATATTTTTTTGAAAGGAGGATATTATGTTTAATAGACCTGAACAAAGAGAGCGAAGAAGAGACCCGGATGAATATCCCTGGAGACCACCAGAAGACTACTACCCTCCAGATGACAGGTACTATCCAGGCCCTCCAAGAAATCCTGGAAATACCAATCCAGTGGGTAGAGGGATCAGCCCTGAATCAATATATAGATGCCTTTGTCCTGCCATAGAACACGGTATTAAGGAAGCAGGACAAACAAATATCAGACATGCTATGACAGAAGTCGCCATGGTGGCATACCTCATGGGAATGGGCTTTAACTATAATACAGCGTATAGTATAGTTGATTTTTGGGAGCATGAAGGGTTTATAGAGTTTTAAGTAATTAGAAAAAGGCAGCCTCTATAAACGAGGCTGCCTTTTTTATCTTATCTATATTTCATTTTAAAAGATGGTTAAGCCGATAATTTACAAACTATTAATTACCAGAGATGATGAACAGACTCTCTAATGTATTCATCATATATTTCTCTGACCCTCTGCATAATCTCTGGAGAAAGATCTCGCTTCTCTGAAGTCTCAGCATTATCCCTGACCTGCCAGGGTTTCTTGCCGCCTGGTATAACACAGCTTACCCCATCATCCATTAGTATCCACTTCAATGCAAATTGAGCCATGGTTATCCCTTCAGGTTTGATCTCTTCCAGTTCCTCCACAGCCTTTAATCCCAGTTCAAAATCTACACCTGAGAATGTTTCCCCCTTATCAAATGCTTCTCCCTGTCTATTGAACTTCCTGTGATCATCTTCTGCAAACTCAGTATCCTTTGACATCTTTCCTGTCAGCATACCACTGGCAAGTGGAACCCTACAGATTACCCCAACATTGTTCTTTTTAGCCTTAACTGTAAATTCATCACCTGGTTTAAGCCTGAACATATTGTAGATAATCTGAACAGTTGCTACATTCTCATATTCCATGGCCTTGAGGGCCTCTTCAACTTTTTCTACACTGACCCCGTAATGAGCGATCTTACCCTGTTTTACTAAATCATCCAGGGCCTCAAATACCTCTGGCTTATAATACACCTCTGTTGGCGGGCAGTGTAACTGTAATAAATCTAGCCTTTCAACATCAAGATTCTTCAAACTTCTGTCAATAAAGGAAACCAGATTCTCTTTATTGTACCCCTCTGCTGTATGGGGATTTAGCCTTCTACCTGCTTTTGTTGCTATGTAAATTTTCTGTTTTGTATTTTTATTCAATTTGGCCAGCAGTCTTTCACTTCTACCGTCACCATAAACATCAGCAGTATCGAAGAAATTAATACCCTGATCAATGGCTTCTTCTAGAGCCCTCATACTTGTTTCATCATCTACAGGACCCCAGGTTCCTCCTATCGCCCAACCTCCAAAGGAAACCTCTGATACTTTATACCCAGTTTTGCCCAATTTCCTGTACTTCACATCTATCAACTCCTTAAATTTAGTATTAATATCAAGAATAGCCGCCCTCATACTATATACAAATCCATTACAGATACCGGATACACCGTGATAAAACAACAAACATCCCCTAAGTTGTTTCTATAGGTGCAGGTCCTTCACAAATCTTGGTACCCTTCCCACCAACAATAGTCTCCTTTGGTCATAACATATCTATGTATACCCCAGAAAATCATGTCAGGGCTCTAGCTCAGAAAAATATCACCAAATGGTTTAAGTGTAACATACATTTTAAAATGAAGTACAAGCTAATTACTAATTTAACACATGTATCTTAATAACGCAAATCTTATTCCGATAGATCACTGCCCTGCCAGTTTTCCAACATAACCTTTATTGACCTGGCCATCTCTCTGGTGAAATCTGCTCCTGTCTTCCGTGCATACATATATTGTCCGAAATTAGACGCATTATACATGTTCTCAGGATTAACCATATTACTTTTAATTGTCTGATTCATTTTAAGTATCATTCCTTCCGCTATGCTCAAAGCATATAATTATACAAAAGTTTTCTTTCAAACTATCATCACCTATGAAGCAGTAACTATATATTTTCCTTGGAGCCAACCAGGTATTGTATTCATTGTTTGATATCTTTTTTAAACTATCAAGTCTCTCAGTTCATTTCTATAATTTCAACTCTATTGCGTCCCTTTTCTTTCGCTCTATATAGTGCACTATCGGCCTCTTTGATCATATCATGACAGCCTGTAATATTGGTAAGATCGTTATAACATATACCTATACTGACAGATAACTTTATCGATTGGCCATCCACGATAAATTCATTTTCTTCAACAGAAGACCTTATCCTCTCTGATACTTTTTCTGTACCTTTCAAGGAAATATCAGGCAGTATTATACCGAATTCCTCTCCTCCATATCTACCTACTATATCACTCTGTCGTGAATATTCAAGTAATATATCTGCCACCTCCTTCAGAATCTTATCCCCAGCCAGATGTCCATATGTATCATTGATTTTTTTGAAATGGTCTATATCAATCATCAAAAAGGCAATAGGGTTTCCTTCTCGCCCGGCCTTTTCATATTCCTTTTCAAGTAACTCTAGAAGTAAGGTATGATTATATAATTCTGTCAGTCCGTCTTTCATAGCCATATCTTTAAGCTCTTCCTGCTGTTTTCTATAGCGCAGGGCTGAGTTCAACCTGGCCAGTACTTCCACCTCATTAATAGGTTTTTTTATGTAATCAAAAGCCCCCAGATCAAAAGCCTCTAGTAAACCTTCCGCTTCAGTCTTTGCATTGACCATGATAACGGGTATCTCCCGGGTATCATAGTCCTCTTTCAATAATCTACAGACTTCAAATCCATCTATACCTGGCATCATAATATCAAGTAAAATAGCAGCTGGTTTGATACTGCGAGCAATTTCCAGAACATCTGATCCGTCATCAAGTGTATAAACATCATAGTTCTCATCCTTAAGTATCTCCTCCAGAAGCCTTATATTCAGTTTATTATCATCAACCACCATTATTTTATTGTTCATTTTATTTCATCCTTTATAATATTTTTATTACAAATAAAACTGCTGCTACAATAATTATATTGGTAAATAGATCGAATATCAAAATATTTCCTCATCTGAATAAAACAAATCACTTCTTATACTGTTTAGGAGCAAATTTCTCAAACAACTTTTTGATTATACCAAATCCATATTAGTCATTTATAAAAACAATAGATGAGCTAATGAATATTATAATCATTCTTAATATAATATTCGACATTATAATACTTTAATCCTCCCCTAAGCTCTATAATACTCCCAGAAAACTCATTCTCTATAATATTTGACACCCCGGCGTAAATTTTTTTGGTTTTAATATTAGATTATTTGCCTGACAACTCTCTCACCCGGACAGACTCTTTCTAATAATATATAGGAGAGGAGGTGAAATCTTGGAAAAAACATATAAAAATATCCTGGCAAGATATAGAGATAAAATGCTGCCTCTAAATCATGTCGTAGGTATTGGATATGGAAAAAAAATAAAGCATAACAGAAAAACAGATCAAGATTCAATAATAATTCTGGTTGATACAAAAGTGCCTTTAAACCAACTAGATAAAAAAGATCTGGTTCCAGAAAAACTGGGGCCAATGAAGACAGATGTCCAGGAAGTAGGTAGATTAGAACTGTTAAGTACACCCAGAAATCAGAGATATCGTCCTGCCCCTGGAGGTGTGAGTATAGGCCATTACAAAATATCAGCAGGTACCCTCGGAGCTGTAGTCCGGGACAAAAAAACGGGCGAACCACTTATTTTATCTAATAACCACGTCCTGGCAAATATTACAAATGGACACGATGGTAAAGCGCAAAAAGGAGATCCTATACTACAACCAGGTTCTTATGATAAAGGGAAAGAAGATGATGATGTTATCGGGCATTTAGAACGTTACATCCCCCTGAAACCAACCAAAAATGTATTTATCCCACCATTAAATATAGTCGATTGTGCCGTAGCTAGACCAGTAAATCACGAGGCAATTGAGGACGATATTCTGGGTATAGGGACTATAAATGGTGTAATAAACCCGGAAATTGATATGAGGGTAATGAAAAGCGGCAGAACTACTGGTGTAACAGAAGGTACTATCAGAGCAATTGATAGTACAGTAAATGTTAATATTGATGGCGAGCAAAAGGCTGTTTTCACTGACCAGATCGTTACCTCTCCCCTGTCTCAAGGAGGAGATAGCGGTTCATTAGTTTTAGACAAAGATAGAAATGCTGTCGGCTTATTATTTGCAGGCTCAAACCAGGCAACAGTATGTAATAAGATTAAAAATGTTATGAATCAGCTAGATATAGACTTTTTTACTGAAAAAAACGATGAAGAACAGGAAGAACCGGCAAAAAAACCAGAAGGGAATAAAAAAGATAATATTAAGAAAAGAGAAAATAAAAATAGAAAAAAAAGAAATGAAAAAAGAAAAGGGCGAAGAAAAAACAGGCCTGATGAACAGAAAAAAACGACAGAACTATTCCTTCCTTTATTAATGTTCCTTGTAATATACTGGATTTTTCAATGATGAAAGATAGTATTATAAAAGACCACAGCAACAGCTGCGGTCTTTTCATTGTCCTGATACTATTTATAGCCAATAAATTTATGTCCCGGTATAGTCCAGTAGATTTATTGTTCCAGTACTATTTATAGTTCACTGCGGTTGATTCTGCAATATAATTCTATCTTACTTTTGAAAAGAAACACTCAATCTACATAGTCTTTTAATTTATGACTACGGGTAGGATGTCTTAATTTTCGCAGGGCTTTGGCTTCAATCTGCCTTATCCTTTCTCTGGTAACTCCAAATTCCTTTCCTACCTCTTCCAGAGTCCTGTTTCTTCCATCGCCTATTCCAAATCTCAACTCAAGGATTCTCTTTTCCCTCTCTGTAAGAGTAGATAAGACATCATCTAGTTGTTCTTTTAACAATATATGATTGACGCTTTCAGTGGGTTGAGGAGACTCTTCATCTTTAATAAAATCACCGAGATTGCTGTCTTCCTCTTCACCAATCGGTGTCTCCAGGGAAATAGATTCTTTAGAAATTTTCTTGATCTCTCTAACCTTTTCTTCTGTAATTCCCATTTCCTCTGCTAATTCTTCATTATTGGGTTCCCTTCCTAATTCCTGGAAGAGTTGTCTTGAAACCCGAATAAGTTTGTTCATTTTCTCTACCATATGAACAGGTACTCGTATAGTACGACTCTGATCGGCTATTGCCCTTGTTATAGCCTGGCGAATCCACCAGGTGGCATAAGTACTAAACTTATATCCCTTTCTATAATCAAATTTCTCCACAGCCTTCATCATACCCATATTTCCTTCCTGAATTAGATCAAGATAGTGCATTCCTCTACCGATATATTTTTTAGCAATACTGACCACCAATCTTAAGTTGGCTTCAATAAGATGCTGCTTGGCAGCTTCATCTCCTTCTTCAATACGTTTAGCAAGTTCAACCTCTTCTGCTGCAGTCAACAGATCAACCTTGCCAATTCCCTTTAAATACATTCTTACAGGATCATCCATACTCTTAGCATTAGAAATACTAAGATTAAAATCTTTGCTTTCTTCATCTGAATTGTTATCTTTTTCTTTCTCTGTATTACTATCATTATCTCTGGCAGTATTTACTTCTTCATCTTTATTTATTTCTTCAGTATTGTTATTTTTACTGTCCATTACCTCTTCATCATCTGAATCATCAGTAATACTCACATTTTGTTTATCTATATTCTTTTTGTTTACCAATACCTTTCCTCCCTCATTTTTTATGTCCGGGAAATTATAAACCAATCTGACTGTAGTCATAATTTCCGAACCTGTATCTAAAATATTATTTACGTAATAAAGATACAGGTATGATCATATTTAATTATGACCGTAAAGTCAATTTGTTGTATTTCAATTGAAAGACTATATTTTACTGTCTCTTAATTATAATTAAAGATAAAACGTAAAAATCCTGCAAAAAAATAATTATTAATAATAATCATTATCCTTAATATTTTAATAACACTATATTTTATCTGTCTTTTGCCCTGGTTTCTGCATCATTTATTATTTGTTGCATTAAATCCCTTTTTTTTGAGAATACTTATTATAAACGAAAAAAAGGGGGTGTTTTTTTGAAATATAGATTATCTTTAGTAACACTGGTTTTTTTATTATTCTTTTTAATTGGGTGTGAACGTCAGGATTTGACAACTCCACAACAGACAACACCGCCAGAAACCGAACCAGATGTAGTAACGACTCCATCAATAGTTGATAATGGAGAGGATTTCAAAGAAGCTATCAGCAATGAAGGGTCCTGGATAATCTGCCTGACAGAAGACCTCGCTATTGAAGAAGAGATAGTCCTTGCCGGTGAGTATACCAATGGGAAAAAGGATGATGAAGGAAATGAGATTATACAGAGGAAAGTAGCATTATACTCTCAGGACGATAATAGAAACGTAACTGACCGGTATACTCTGACAGCTCCAAAATTCACTATTGAAAGTCCAAATGCCAGTATCCAACACGGTACTTTTAAAGGTGATCTTTATGTATCAGCCAAAAACTTTGAATTAGTTGATACAAAAGTAGAGGGAAATCTATACTTTAACACTGAAGAAGCTAAATCTACATTTACTATGGATGATGAAAGTGAAATCACTGAAAAACAGGAGATGGTAGAGGAAACTGGATAATAAACCTCAGAATTAATTGTCTAAAGAATAGCCCCTTTCAGAAATAAAGAAAGAATGAAAGGGGCTCCATAAAATTTCTGTTTTACCTTACTATATCCTCAAAATACAATTTCCTATGCCCTCAAAGATTAACCAGGTTTTAAAGCATAAACTATACTAATCTTATTTATCTCTGTAGAAATATTAACCCCATAGCTTTGCGTCCCTATCTTTCGATAGGTTTGCCCTTATATATTTGTTCAATAATTAATAATACTTTCGTACTGGTTAAATTATATTAGAAATTTCGCTGACCAACCCACTGAAAAACCGAATTATCATTTTTCTATAGATGTGGTGCTATTTTTCTATAGCTTTAATAATCAGATCAGCTGGGAATAATCTTTTTTTGAAAATAATAGTGACTGCCAGTATAACCATTATAAGTCCCAACAGAAAGTATATCACATGTAAAATATTGATAGTATACAGCATTATACATTGAATAACTATCCAGCAGACAAGTATCCAGCCCTGTATAAAACTTGCGTAAGCCCTGTAACTGGATTGTTTATGAATCAGGTAGGCGACAATCATGTTGCCAAATCCCAGAACTATCAACAGAAAAAGACCAGGTATAAGGAAATTACTAAATGGAGAATACTTCAATGCATCTACGGACATCCCCATAGGTTCATTGGGATTCAGCACAGCAGCAAGGCCTCCAAATACAGCCCCTACCCCTACAAAAGCATGTAAGTAAAATAACACTCGATACAGAATAATCACTCCTTATATGATATGATAAAATAATTACAACTAAGATAATTATAGCATAGATTTTTATCTATTTATAGAATAAATGACGTTCGGCAGCATAATATTGCTGCTGCCAGAAGCCCGTAGTTTTCAGAGCATCCTTATCAACCTTTCCAGAAAACATCAAAGATACTTAGCTTCAATCAAGCATATACTCTAGAGAGAATTCCCGGCCGCTTATTCTTTTAAAAAGCTCATTGTATTTATATAAACCCGATGGTTCAATTACCTCTTTTTTTAGAAAGCTTCCGAATTGCGTAGGTTTTTGACTTATTTCAGTTCCATACCTTTCTTTAAAAACCTCTTCCAGCATTAAGCAAGTCACATCACCCATAAAATAATTATGATAATAGATTGGATGAGTAGTGTAGTGTATAATAAAAGCCCATGGTGGTTCTTCTTCAAAGGGTTCTTCTTTTAACACTTCCTGCGTATTTTTCCAGTAAAGCTCATTTATATCATCTAGTGATTCAGGTTTATTTCGGTATAGTTTATGATCAAAGAAAATCTTATTAAGCATTCGTAGTGAATTAATTTTTTTAAATTCATTAAAGATAGTAAATTCCTCTTCAACTTTTTGATGATCATCGAAAAAATCTTCGAAAAATAAGGGGCTGTATAAAAAAGACTGAAAAAGATTCGCTATACCTTCACTGATAATACCGCTGACTCCCTGATTTAGTATTATCCTGTCTGGGTCAAGCAGAAAGGAATGAAGGGCATGACCAGTCTCATGAAGAAGAACCCCATACTCATAATATTTATTCTTCACATTTGCAATTATCCTGGAGTCTCTGGCTGTTTCAATAGTAAAATTATACCCCCACTCTGATTTGTTGGCTCTTGGAAAAATATCGTAGGTTATATTGTAATCCCTAATATTAAAACCAAACTTTAAGAAAAATTCCTGTATTCTATTGTAATAATCGCTCATATCCACCTGCTGGTTGAGGCCAGGTGCTATCTTTGCCGCCAGATAGGTTTCATCCCACGGCATTATTGTATCGTCATTCAGGTACTTTTTTGCATACTTTCTTCTACTATCATTCATTGAAGGTAAAGCTTTATGGAGCTGTTTTAACCAGTCTGCAAAAAGATTCCTGTCAAGTTCATCCTCTTCCAATCTATATTTAATAAAATCTTCAGACCCATATAATCTTGCATATTCCTTTCTCAGTTCAAGTAAATCTATAAAGCCAGCTTCTACCATTGGTTTATTTATCTGGTTTCTGGACAAATAGGCCTCTTTTCTATTTTCTCTGCTATCGTCAGTAGTAAGTATCTGCTGTAGTTCTACAGATGATATTTTTTTACCTTTAAGCTGATATCTGAAGGAGTTCAGTATCTTGGACAACTCAGTGGTCTTCTTTTTAATCTCCATACTGAGTTCATTTAGCTCCTCAGATAAGTGATAAGGACGAAATTTATTATAGGCAATCTCAATCCTGCGTTTATCAAGCTGAGATAAACCTGATAATTCCCTGCTTTCCAGAATCTGCTGATAATTCTCCTCACTCCTCAGTGCCTTCAATCTTTCTTTATAGGCTTCCTCAACACCAAAATCATAACCAGTTGTATAGAGAGTCCAATTCAGCTTGCTATATTTAACCTCCAACTTATGTAAATCATCCATTACTTTAGACACTTTCTGTATACTACTCAATAATATCACTCCT
>JBKGXW010000085.1:0-9917 GCA_046546395.1 Halanaerobiales bacterium | reverse complement strand
GATAATAATATTATTGCTCCAATTATTACACATGCCATTTTTAATTTTAGTAACAATTTGTTTTTTTATAATTAAGGTCCGACATTTCATCCAGATGTAAAAGATGATACCGCATCATTAGATGGAAGCACTAAGAAGCGTTTAAAAAAGATATTGAAAAAATAAAAAATGCACCAGAACTGGGAAAACTATTAGGAAATAAATGTAATATTTTGTTTTAGAAAAGTGTTGTAATAATTTCCAATATCCTACACCTTTTGAATTATATTTCTCCAAGAAGCATACTCAATGGTACAATAAACAAAGAAGATGCACTGAATGACAAAGTGACATCAGGAATTATGCTAGATAATAATGAAATATATGATATATGGGTGTAGTGAACCAACAAGTACTGTCTCCACCATAGTTGATATGAAAGTAGCTTTTAGCCTAAGGCTACTTTTTTGATTTGTGGTAGTTTTTTTCTGAACTCCATTTATAGAATTTTATTTACTTTTGTACTCTATTAATTGACTAATAATGCATTAATGATTTAAAATATATAATAGGTGATATCAAATCAGATATTTAGAAATATTCACAGTGATTAGATGACTTTTAATCTTACAGGAGGGATACATAATGAAAAAAGATATCAATCAGATTATTTTGAGAATGAGTCTGGAAGAGAAAGCCGAGATTTGTTCAGGTAAGAGCTTCTGGTATACTGAGGGATTTGAAAAACATGGTATACCGTCAATTATGATGACAGATGGTCCACATGGACTGCGGAAACAGAAAGAGGGCGACGATCATCTGGGTGTAAATGATAGTATAGATGCTATTTGTTTCCCGGCTTTATCTGCTCTGGCAAGTTCCTGGGATAGAGACCTCATCAAAATAATGGGACAGGCCCTGGGCGAAGAATGCCAGGCTGAAAATGTTTCTATATTGCTGGGGCCGGGTGTGAATATAAAGCGCTCACCATTATGTGGAAGGAATTTTGAGTATTTGTCTGAAGATCCTTATCTGGCATCTGAGATGGCAACAGAATATATTAAAGGTGTACAGAGTCAGGGGGTAGGGACTTCCCTTAAACATTATACGGCAAATAATCAGGAACACCGAAGGATGTCGACCAGTGCAGAGGTAGATGAACGTACCTTAAGGGAAATATATCTGTCAGCTTTCGAAAAGCCAGTAAAAGAGGCCCAACCCTGGACAGTGATGTGTGCTTATAACAGGGTCAATGGTGAATACTGTTCAGAGAATAAATACTTACTTACAGATATATTGAAAGATGAATGGGGACATCAGGGATTTGTAGTCTCTGACTGGGGTGCTGTCAATGATAGGGCTGCCGGTATTGAAGCCGGTCTGGAACTTGAGATGCCCTCCAGTGAAGGTGATGGCAGCAGGAGAATACTTGAAGCAATTGAGAGTGGAAAATTAAATGAAGAATCACTGGATAAGGCAGTAGAGAGATATTTACAGGTTCTCTTTAAAGTTCTTGAAAACAACAAAGAAGATGTTAGTTATGATAAAGAAGATCATCATGACTTAGCCCGCAGAATTGCCTCTGAATGTATGGTACTCTTGAAAAATGAAGAAGATATTCTTCCCCTGGCTAAAGACAGCAAAATAGCTGTTCTGGGGTCATTTGCCAAAAAACCAAGATTTCAGGGTGGAGGAAGTTCTCATATAAATCCTACACAGGTAGATAATGCCTATCAGGAAATGGAAAAGGTGTTGGGTTTCAATCAATTAAGCTATGCTGAAGGATACCACCTTGATAAAGATGAGAATGATGATAAGCTGATTACAGAAGCAGTCAGTATAGCTAAGGAATCAGAAGTAACAGTAATATTTGCCGGTTTACCAGATAGGTATGAATCAGAGGGATATGATAGAACAACCCTGGCAATTCCGCCAAATCAGCAGTATTTAATTGAAAAGATTGCAGAGGTACAGGAAAATGTAGTAGTAGTCTTAAGTAATGGTTCACCGGTTGAGATGCCCTGGATTGATAAGGTAAACGGTATTCTTGAAGGATACCTGGGAGGTCAGGCCTCTGGTGGAGCAGTAGCTGATGTTTTATTTGGTGAAGTAAATCCATCAGGTAAATTAGCAGAGACATTCCCTGTAAAGCTAAGTGATAATCCTTCATATTTAAATTTCCCTGGTGAAGGTGATAAAGTAGAGTATCGTGAGGGTATTTTTGTAGGATATCGTTATTATGACAGCAAAGATATAAAACCTTTATTTCCATTTGGTTATGGACTAAGTTATACTGAATTTGAATATAGTGATCTGTCTATAAGTAAAAAAGAGATAACTGACCAGGAAGAACTTACTGTAACACTTAAGGTGAAAAATACTGGCAAGTATAAGGGAAAAGAGATAGTGCAGCTATATGTTAGAGATGTTGAGAGCTCAGTGATTAAAGCCGATAAAGAGCTGAAAGGATTCGCCAAGGTCGAGCTGGAACCAGCTGAAGAAAAGACAGTATCTTTTACTTTAAGTAAGCGTTCTTTTGCTTATTATAATACTGACATCGAAGACTGGTATGTAGAGTCAGGAGAGTATCAGATATTAATTGGTAGTTCTTCCAGGGATATCAGGCTGACAGAAACAGTTAATGTTCAATCGACTGTTGAGCTACCCTGGGAGATCACAGTTAACACAAATGTTGGCGACCTGATGGAAAATCCGGCCACCAAAGAGGTACTGGATGAAGCGATAAAACCATTTATGGAGAATAGTCCCATTGGTGGAGATGATAGTGAAGCTGTCAGTGATGATATGGCAATGGCGATGATGAAGTATATGCCGCTCCGTGCACTGGCAATTTTTGGTGGTAAGGATGTAACTAGAGAAATGGTTGATGATCTTGTGGATAGATTGAATGATGTAGTTAAAGGGAATAAGTAAGATAACTCTGAGATGTAATACTTTTAAAGCAAATAATAAAAGAGTATTTCAGCAATATCCTGTAATCTGACTTGACAAACGCTTACTTTTTAGATATGATTATTTGTAATTTAACAGCAAAGCATAGCAGAGATGAGATTGTTTTAGAATTAGAAGAGTAAAAAGCGAATAGTTAGGTAGGGGCATCATATATTGATAGTGAATAAACTTGAGGGTGATACCAAAGGGAATTATCTATATATGGTCAGAGCCATTTTGTTCATAGAATACGGCTACTTACTTAAAATAAAAATTGAATATAAGAGATGAGCTGAGGTTAGTTGAGTTGAGAGATGACTGAGATAGATTAGGAGAGTTTATTTTTCATGGTTTTTCATGGATATAACCAGGCTTGTTTTTACAATAGGTCTGGTTTTTTTATATTTCAAAACATGTATTAAGTATGGCAGTGGAGTTTGAAGTTGGAAAAAACAGGTCAGGAAAACAAAACTAAGGAGGAATTAAAATGATTAAAAATGTTTTACAGAAATTGACTACAGGACAGGATTTAACATCTGAAGAGGCTTATGACTTAATTGTTGCTATCAAAAACGATGAATTAAGTGATGTCCAGATTGCAGGTTTTCAGGTTTCTTTCTTAATGAAAGGTCCGACTTTAACAGAGATTACTGCAATTGCTCAGGCTATGAGGGATAATTGTATTAAAATTAATCCTGATGTAGAGGGTGAATTAATGGATACTTGCGGTACAGGTGGAGGTCTCAGCACATTTAATATTTCCACCTCGGTTGCTTTTGTAGCCGCTGCAGCCGGGATTCCAATAGCTAAACACGGAAGCAGGTCTATTTCCAGTCTTTCTGGAAGCGCTGATGTTCTCGAAGCCCTGGGGATAGAAATAAATCAAACACCCGAAGGGGTTGAAAGGATAATTGAAGAAGTGGGTATAGCATTCCTTTACGCACCTTTATTTCATCCAGTTATGGGAAAAGTACTTCCTCCGGAGAAGGATTTAGGAATTAAAACGATTTTCTATACTATCATTGGACCTCTTATTAATCCATCTAAGGCTTCAATGCACCTACTGGGAGTATATAAACCCGAGCTGTTGGATACAGTTTCTCAGGTTGCAGCCTCACTGGGGTATACAAGGGCTCTTTTTGTTCACGGATTAGATGGACTTGATGAAATATCCTTAATGGGAAAAACCAGAGTCAATGAACTAAAAAATGGAGAGATAAATACTTATGAAATAACACCAGAAGATTTTGGTCTTAACCGCTGTACTCTAGATGAGATATCAACGGGAACTCCCCAGGCAAATGCCGCAATGATCAGAAATGTTTTCTCAGGAAAAGATACAGGTCCCCGTCGTGCTGCAGTGATACTTAATGCTGCTGGTGCACTGATGATTGGGAATAAAGCCCATTCCTTTCGGGAAGGTATAAAACTGGCAGAGGATTTAATAGATAGCGGTAAGGCACTACAGAAACTAAATCAACTAATTACTGCCTCGCAGGATTACAGAGTGGCTAAATAAAATGAGTAGTGTAGTTATATGCTCAAAATCATTGAGAAAAAGACATAAAGAGGGCTATATTCCTGTTATACCAGATATAAAATGTAAGTCTCCAGCAGAAGGGGATTTAATACGGGGAAGAGATCCGGTATCTTTAGCAAAGGGCCTGGAAGCAGCTGGTGCACCGGTTATTTCGGTGGTGACAGAAAATGACCGCTATGGTGGCTCAATACAACTCTTATCAGATATTACGAAATCAGTAAATGTGCCGGTACTGCGGAAAGACTTTATTACAGACGAAGAGGAAATAAGAAAAAGTATTGATAATGGGGCCAGTAGCGTACTTTTGATTTCTTCGATTATGACAAAAAATTGTTTATTCAAGCTTATAGAGAAATCCTTATCACTGGGAATAGAGCCCCTGGTAGAAATCCATACAGAAGACGAATTAAAAGCAGTAAAAAACTTAAACCTATCCTTTTTAGGTATCAACAATAGAGATATAACCCGTTGGGAAATGGATAATGGTACTGTTAATAATACTGAAAATTTAGCAGCAGAAATTCCCGAAGGTGCCCTTCTTGTGAGTGAAAGCTCTATATCATCTATAGAAGATATTAGGCGGGCGGTCAAAGCGGGAGCACATAGTGTGTTGATTGGAACGGCGATTTTAAAGGCTGAGGATTCTTTAGGAGTGTACCGTTCATTTGCCAATCTTAAATCGACATAACAAAATGTAAAGACTGAAAAAAACAGTAAACAGTTGTGAAGTCAAGTCAGGCAATGATAAGGGGGTAGTCATGACCAAAGTAAAGGTTTGTGGATTAATGAATAAGAAAGACATAGATCTATGTGTAGTAGCAGGGGTCGATATACTCGGTTTTGTAGTGGATTACCCCTTATCTGTACCCTGGAATCTTACAGTGGTTGAAGCTAAAAGTCTTCTTCAGATAGTACCACCTTCTATAAGTACCTGTGCTGTGGTAGGCGGATCTGTTCGAAAAATTATCACAATAGCTGATAATATTCACCCTGATATAATTCAACTTCATTATAAAGAAACTGTAGAAGAGATAAAAGTATTGGTCCAGGAGTTGAATGAGAGAGGAATAAAAGTAGTAAAGGCCTTATGTATAGATAGTGAGGGCAAATGTGATTTTGAGATCAGAGAGCCAGAATTGGCGGCAAAAGAATTAAATAAGATAGGATTATCAGCAATACTGGTAGATTCATATACTGATAGCAGGCCTGGAGGTACCGGAGTACAGGTTGATTTTAGCACTTTTAAAACTATACAGAAAGTCAGTTCCATACCTGTTGTATTGGCAGGTGGGCTTAATCCTGAAAATATTTCTTCAGTTATAAGTGAAATACATCCAGATGTAGTGGATGTATTGACAGGGGTCGAAAATAAACCCAATCAGAAAGATGATGAGAAAATTAATAAGTTTGTGAGAATGTGCCAGATTTAATAATTACTCCTTTTTTAAGTGGCAATAGATTTAACCTCTAAGTTACAGACCACCCTTTCATTGTTTCCTATGTTTTTTCCACTATACTATTTTACTTTTATAATATTATTTTCATCTAATTATAAGCTTAATGATATCAAGCTTATAATTTTAATTGTGAGAAGGGGTATATTAGATATATAGCCTTTCTTCATTAATCTCTCTTCTATTATTATCTGAATTATTATTATGACATATTTGACAAACTAAAACAAAAGTGTTATAGTAAACTTAAAATATACCATATAGGGGTATATAGTATATGGATAAATAGTATATAAATAAATTTTGAATAGCTAAAACATTTGGAGGTGTATGTTTTATGTCAGAGAACGAAACGGTATTGGAAAAAACCACTTTAAAATTGGAAGGGCTTAGTTGTGCCAGCTGTGCTCAAACAGTAGAAAAGGCATTAAATAAAGCTGAAGGTGTTAAGCATGCTCAGGTAAATTTTGCAGCCGAAAAAGCCTATGTAGAATTTGCTCCATCGATAATAGATAAAGAAAAACTGGCAGAGATCGTCAGGGCGACCGGGTATGATGTTAAAGATGAGAGGGAAAGGGTTAGACTAATACTTAATATTGGAGGTATGACCTGTGCCAGTTGTTCTGCAGCTGTGGAAAAAGCTTTAAATAAAGCAGAGGGTGTATATGAGGCAAATGTAAATATTGCCTCAGAAAAAGGAACAGTTGAATATGACCCTACTGTTTTATCAAGAGATGACTTCAAAGAGATAGTTAACAACACGGGATATGAAGTTATAGGTTTTGAAGGGGATGAAACCACAGGAGCAGAAAAAGATGAAGACTTAAGGAAGGTAGAAGAAGCCAAACAAAAGATGTGGGGCACCTGGATATTTACAATACCTATTATACTCTGGATGATACCTGAAATGATCTTAGGTATTGCCTGGCCTAATATGACTATATTCAACCTGGGAATGGTAATCCTGGCTATTCCACCGTTGTTTGTATATGGAAGAAAGACTTTTGTAACTGCATATAAGGCTGTAAGGCACGGAGGAGCTAATATGGATGTTCTGATAGCCATAGGTACCGGGGCAGCCTTCCTGACAGGACCAGCTGTATTTTTCACACCGATAGCAAATTATGCTGGTGTATCAGCTATGATTATGGCTTTTCATTTAACCGGACGTTATATAGAGGAGACAGCCAAGGGGCGTGCTTCGCAGGCTATCAAAAAATTACTGGAACTGGGGGCAAAGACAGCAACTATTATTGAAGATGGAGAAGAGAAAGAGGTTCCAATAGAAGAAGTTCAACCCGGAGATGTAATGTTAATTAGACCGGGGGAAAAGATACCTACAGACGGAGAAATAACTGACGGTAAGACTACAGTTGATGAATCAATGGCAACAGGTGAATCAATGCCTGTTGAACGAACTGTTGGGGATGAAGTGATCGGTGCTACTGTGAATCAAAATGGATTAATTAAGGTGAAAGCAACTAAAATTGGAAAGGATACCTTTCTGTCACAGGTAGTAAAGATGGTTGAAGAGGCTCAGGGAACCAAGGTCCCTATCCAGGAATTTGCTGATAAGATA
The DNA here is from genome assembly GCA_046546395.1 of Halanaerobiales bacterium. GTDB lineage: Bacteria > Bacillota > Halanaerobiia > Halanaerobiales > DTU029 > JBDNGI01. Next base: position 2,413 of record JBKGXW010000085.1, on the reverse strand, counting down.
ACCAGTATATTTGTACCTACAGTTTTAATAATTGCAGCATTAACCTTTATACTCTGGTTAGTTTTCCCTGATGCTTTACGTAGTGTAGGTTTCTGGGCTCAAAGTTTCCTGCCCTGGGTTGACCCGAGATTAGGAACATTTACTCTGGCTATCTTTGCTACTATAGCTGTCCTGGTTATTGCCTGTCCGTGTGCGCTCGGTCTGGCCACACCAACAGCATTAATGGTGGGCAGTGGAATCGGTGCAGAGAATGGTGTACTGATTAGAAAAGGTGAAGCAATTCAGACAATGAAAGATGTTCACACGATTGTTTTTGATAAAACAGGGACTATTACCAAAGGTCAGCCAGAAGTTACAGATATAGTTCCTGCTAATGATTATAACGAAGGGAGATTACTACAACTGGCAGCCAGTGTAGAAACAGGTTCTGAACACCCACTTGGTGCTGCGATAGTAAAGGGGGCCAAAGCACGAGACATTGAGCTTCTACAGATAGAAGATTTTGGGGCTGTAACCGGCAAAGGAGTTAAGGCCAATATCAATGGTCAGGAGATCATAGTAGGAAGTCGTAGACTCCTTGAAGAAACCAATATAGACCCTGCGGGTATGGAAGAAGAAATGACCAGGCTGGAAGAAGAAGCCAAAACTGCCATGCTGGTAGCTACAGAAGGTAAAATTGTAGGAGTAGTCGCTGTAGCAGATGCATTGAAAGAGGATTCAGTGAAAGCTATCAGGGAACTGAAAGAATTGGGTCTTGAGACAGCGATGATTACTGGAGATAATGAACGAACAGCTAAGGCTATTGCTAAAGAAGTTGGCATTGACCATGTTGTGGCAGAAGTATTACCAGATGGCAAGGTGGATGAGATAAAGAAACTGCAGGATCGATTTGGTATTATCGCCATGGTCGGTGATGGTATCAATGATGCACCAGCCTTGACTCAGGCCAATGTAGGAATTGCTATTGGTACAGGAACAGATATTGCAATTGAGTCATCAGATATTACCCTTGTTCGTGGTGACCTTTCAGCAGTCATTACAGCAGTCAAATTATCAAGGGCGACTTTCAGAAAGATCAGACAGAATCTATTCTGGGCTTTCTTCTACAATGTAATAGCCATACCTGTTGCAATAATGGGGCTACTTCACCCTGTTATAGCTGAGATTGCAATGGCTACAAGTTCTATCAGTGTTGTAACAAATGCAAATATGTTGAGAAGAGTAAATGTACAGCCTGATTATGAGTCTGAGTAAAAATAAGACCTCAGTACATTAATAAATATAAAGAAATACCCTTACAGGAAATAAGATATAAAAAGATTATGATTTTGAATTTGATTTAATTGTATAATATGCCAAGAAAGTATATAATATATTATGAATTAACAAATTAAGGTAATGACATATAATAATAAATACTGGGAGGGTTTACTATGGTAAAACATATAGTTATGTTTAAATTAAAAGAAAAGGCTGAGGGCAGAGGGAAAGATGTTAATGCAAGCAAAATGAAGAAAATGATAGAGGCTCTACCTGAGAAAATCGAAGAGTTAATTAGTATGGAAGTTGGGTTAGATATTAACGGCAGTGATGCAGCATATGATATTGTATTATATTCGGAATTTGATAATGAGGAAGCATTAAATAATTATCAGGTTCATCCTGAACATCAAAAAGTATTAGAGTTTGTAAAAAAAGTAATTGATGATAGGGTAGTAGTAGATTATAAAATATAGTTTAGCGCTATAAATTAGAGGATGATGAAATATCTTTTCCTGTAAGAATTCTGGAGTCGCAGATGTTGTTTATGCAATGAGCAGTCATAGGCTCTATCTTCAAGCGCGGGGTATTAGAACTGCACTGGAAGAAATATCAAAAATAGTGGGCTTATATATGATGAAAATGTAGTAGAATATTGGGATATTACCAGGGATATATTGAAGGAAATTGTTCTGGCCGACCAGTTTAAGGCTACTGAAGAGAAGATAAATTCGTTTCGCAGTGGTTATGGTACTATTTTATTTTTCTTCTACATTGACAAAAGCGTACTGGTATGATATATTTTAGTATACCCCAAGGGGGTAAAGGTATAATATAAACTCCTTACAAGGGAATACTTAAATTAGATTAATTAATTCTGGAGGGATAGAAAATGCAGAAAACAATTGAAGTACACGGTATGTCATGTGGACATTGTGAAGGTCATGTAAAAAAAGAACTGGAGGCTGTTCCAGGTGTGGAATCAGTTGAAGCCAGTGCTGCGGATAAAAAAGCTGTTGTTACTCTTTCAGAAGACGTTGATGATGCCAGGCTGAAAGAAGCTGTTGAAGCTGCAGGATATAAATTTGTAAAAGTAAGTGAATAAAACTGTTAAGGACTAAGGCAACTAAGGACTAAAATAACTAAGGACTAA
>JBKGXW010000084.1:0-10105 GCA_046546395.1 Halanaerobiales bacterium | reverse complement strand
CTATGGTACTGCGAGGGAGACTTCGTGGGAGAGTAGGACGCTGCCGAATTTTATTTTATATATAAAAACTGAAAATTCAAACTCTTGTAAAATATTTTGTGATTAACTTAAATATGATAGTTAACACAATTTTTTGTTGAGCAAAAACAAGTTGCTAATTTAGCGTTTAAAATATTATAATTAAATATGGACATTATTACTTGAAATTGAACCTGTTTAGCTATGTAAAATGCCTTTATGTTATGATATAATTATTTTAAATAATTATTGAAATTTTATTTAATTTATGATAAGTAAAAACTAACTTATTTTTTTATATGTTTTCTACATAATAACTGTTTTTGCTGCATGTCAAGGAAAAGATAAAATGTTTTATAAATATACTTTTTTTAGTTTTGAAATGAAGTATTAATTGCTGAAAATGTATCAACTGAACTGGGGAGGACTTTTATATTATGAAAAGATCTTTATATGTCATCGCTACTATAATAATATTATTATTAATTATCCAAAATGTACAGGCACAGGAGATTGAAAGAGCCAGGTTTCAGGTTGAGCAAAGAATTGAAAATGTAAAGACGCAATTTTCACTAACATATAATCTTGAACGTAAGCTGGTTAATCAACAGTATAGATTAAACGAGGAGCACACCTTTTATATTCCAGATTTTCATGTTAAAGGAATTTATGTGACTGGATGGGCTGCTGGTTCCAGGAAAATGGATGACTTAATTGAGTTAGTGGAAAATACTGTAGTCAATTCTATGGTAATTGATATAAAAGATCAGGATGGTTATCTAAGTTATATTTCAAATATTCCTTTAGCAAGTGAAATTGGTGCAAATAAACAGAAAATAAGGAATATACATGCCTTAATTGAAAGACTAAACTCAAAAGGTATATACACTATTGCACGTATTGCCGTTTTTAAAGATCAACTTCTGGCCAGTAGTAAAGAGGAATATGCTTTACAGTTGATATCCCGGGAAACAGGTGATACACGCCTTAGTACAAATTGGGTCGATCCTTCTTTAAAAGAGGTCTGGGATTACAATATTTTACTTGCGCGTGGAGCGGTTAATATGGGATTTGATGAAATACAATTTGACTATATCAGGTATCCCGCCCTTGGCGATGGAGATATCCAGTCAATTGTGCCTGATGGGAATGAAAAAACTATATATATAAATAGTTTCCTTGAATATGCACGTAAAGAAATGGCAGAGTTAAATATACCGATATCGATAGATGTATATGGTTTGACTACTACTGTAGAAGGTGATCTTGGTATTGGACAGGACTTTACCCAATTAAGTAATGTTGTAAATATTATTTCTCCAATGATCTATCCCTCTCATTATAGTACAGGAATGTACGGGATCGCTATGCCTGAGGCTGAGCCCTCAAAAGTAATTACCAGGAGTCTTATTGATGCCCAGAAAAAAGTTGCTGGTAATGAGAATGTGAATATAAGGCCATGGTTACAGGATTTTTCATTAAGGCATCGATATACTCAAAAAGAGGTACTGGAACAAATAAGGGCAGTTGAAGAACTGGGAATTAAGGAATGGTTATTATGGAGCCCGGGATCCAATTATACAGAAGAAGCACTGAACAAAAGCCACTTTAAATAAAGTGGCTTTCATATAGTGGTTTAACATTCCTCTGGGTAAGCCCGCGAGAATTCCCTCTTAGCAGAATCTCGTCTTATATCTTGAAAGAGTAAAGAAAAAACAAAATCTTTAAAACGTAAAATTATATGGAACTTTTATCTTATTCCTTCGTCTAAATTAATAAAGAGGCCTCAAATTATTTTGAGTTCTGATAAAAAACATTTAGAAAAGGGGAAGGATAATGAAGAAAAGAAGCATAATATTAATCTCTCTGATTTTAGTGGTTTTAACAGTTTTAATCTATGCTGAGAACAAGAATGATGTTGAAGTGAATCTAATGGAACAGTTGTCAGAGAACGCCCAGTTTAATGATATGGAGCTATATAAAGTATTAAACTATCTTACGAAAACAACCGGCACTAATTTTACTTCTAGTACCAGTACAATGAACTTAAAAGTGACTTTAAATTTTGTAAAAGGGGATTCTATAGAGCAAGTACTTGGTTATTTGACAGCTACTTATAATCTGGATTATGTAATTTGTAGTGATCATATCGGTGATAGTATTATAGTTTTAATTGAGAAGGGTACATATAATGAAGTTGCTTCGAAAGTAGAAGTAGATGCTATTATGATGGAAGAAGCTCCTTTAGAAGCTGTACATTTTTCAAGGGAAATGGAAATTGGAAATAGCTTTGCTTTTAGCATTAATTCTAATAACAATAATTTTACTACAGAAGAATATACAAGGATATATGAGAATAGATTTTTTGATGTTCTTGATAATCCGTTATCTACTTTTTCTATAGATGTCGACACAGCATCATATACTAATGTAAGACGTTTTTTAAATCAAGAGCAATTACCTCCTGAAGATGCAGTTAGAATAGAGGAGATGATTAATTATTTTAACTATGATTATCAGGAGCCTGATGGTGATAAACCTTTTTCAATAACAACTGAAGTAGCTGAGTGTCCATGGAATAATAAAAATAAACTGGTTCTAGTAGGATTACAGGGAAAAGAAATTGAAATAGAAAAAATACCGCCTAATAATCTGGTATTCTTAATTGATGTATCTGGTTCAATGTATGATTCTAATAAACTCCCCTTATTAAAGAACGCATTAAAACTGATGGTAAATCAATTAAGAGAAGAAGATAGGATATCAATAGTAGCATATGCTGGGAATTCCACTGTAGTATTAGATTCTACTTCTGCTGAGGAAAAGCAGAAAATAATTGACGCGATTGAAAGTTTAGGAGCAGGAGGAGCTACAGCTGGTAGTGCTGGTATTAGAACAGCTTATCAAATTGCCAAACAAAACTTCATTCCAGAAGGTAGTAATAGAGTTATACTGGCGACCGATGGGGATTTTAATGTAGGTGTATCCAGCACAGGTGAATTAGTCCGGATGATAGAGGAAAAAAGAAAGCAGGATATATCCCTGACAACATTGGGTTTCGGAACAGGAAATTATAAAGATTCCCGAATGGAGGAATTATCTAATAAGGGGAATGGAAATTATGCATACATAGATAATCTTCTAGAAGCAAAAAAGGTTCTGGTTAACGAATTGGGAGGCACATTATTTACTATAGCAAAAGATGTCAAAATACAACTTGAGTTTAATCCCGCGGAAATTAAAGAATATCGATTAATCGGCTACGAAAATAGAGTCATGGAAGATCAAGATTTTGCTGATGATACTAAAGATGCCGGGGAATTAGGTGCTGGCCATACAGTAACTGCTCTTTATGAATTAGTACCAGCTGATCATGAACATTTAGATATTTCCAAAGATCTAATATATCAGGAGACAGTAATTAAAGATGATGCGTATAATAATAATCAGTTGATGAATATTAAACTTAGATATAAGGAAGCAGAAGAGTCAGAAAGTAAACTCATTTCTACTACTGTTATAGATAATAATTTAAATATATCAGAAGTATCCAGTAATCTAAAATTTGCCAGTGCTGTAGCCCAGTTTGGTATGATGTTGCGGAATTCCGAGTATAAAGGTCAAACAACATATCAAAACATTATTGAACTAGCAAAAGAGTCAAGAGGTATAGATGAATATGGATATCGGGCAGAGTTTATTAAATTAGTAGAAATAGCAGAATTAATTGAGCAGACAAATAATTAGCTAGATATTATAATTTAAGTTACACAGAGAAGCCTGATGGGGGAGGAATCCCCTATCAGGAAATTTAACTTTGTGTGTATAATATAAATATTTTGGATATAATGAAAGTAGTATTTTTACCGAAGATACTTGATTTTTTTTTAATATGATGTATTATATATATATAAGGTCAAAAAAAGTCAAAGACAAAAATGGGATTGGAGGGTAGCTATATGGCGAGTCTTTCAGATCAGATAGAAAAATATTTGCGAAATCTTATAAAGAAGTATGAGGGAGAAGTAGAGATAAAACGGAATCAACTTGCCAGTGAGTTTAATTGTGCCCCTTCACAAATTAATTATGTTCTGGAGACCAGATTTCCACTTGAAAAGGGGTATGTAGTTGAAAGCCAGCGTGGTGGCGGTGGCTATATCAGGATTATCAGGGTTAAGATTAATTCCGAAAGCGACCATTTGAAAAAAATTATTTCCCGTCTGGGAGGTCCCCTGGCCCAGAAAGATGCAGAAGCAATAATTGCACGGTTACACGAAAATAACTTAATAAATTTACGGGAAAAAGTATTAATGGAAGCTGTTGTGAATAAAAGAATAATAGGATTAAATTTACCACATAGAGATTATGTAAGGGGTAGACTCTTGATGGCTATGCTTGAAGTAATACTAAAGGTAAATAACTTGGGGGAGGATGATTAGTATGAAATGCCAGCGCTGTAATGAAAGAGAAGCGTCAGTACACCTTACCAAGATTGTCAATGGTGAAAAAAATGAAGTTTATCTCTGCCAGGAATGTGCAAGAGAAACTGGACAGTTACCCTTTGCTGGTAATAACCCCTTTGCCTTTCAGAATTTGTTGAAGGGATTGATAAATCCAGAAGTAAGCTCTTATGAAAAATACGAGGAAAATAGTAAATGTGAAATATGTGGGATGACTTACAGTGAATTCAGTAAAAACGGTTTTTTTGGCTGTGCAGAATGCTACAATGCTTTTTCTGCTAAGCTTGATCCTATACTGAAGAGAATACATGGAAATAACAGACATAACGGGAAGGTGCCAAAAAGAAGAGGTGGATCATTAAGATTGAAAAGGGAAATTGAGGAACTGCGAGAAAATATGCAGGATGCTGTTAATAAAGAAGATTTTGAGAAGGCAGCAGAGATTAGAGATCAAATAAAGAATCTGGAAAATAGGATAAGTACCGGGGGTGAGGATGTCAATGTCTCTGGAAAATCAGATAAATAAAAATCTGACTAAATGGATTTCAGGTGAAGGCCCTGAAAATGATATTGTACTGAGTAGTCGTGTTCGCCTGGCAAGAAATCTTGAAAACCATTCGTATCCTAATCTTGCAGATAACCAGGAAAACAGGAATATTATAGAAAAGATAAAAGAGGCAATATCATCTGACGATAATAATAAACTTCATTATATGAATATGTCTGATTTGCCTGAATTGGAAAGGATATTGCTTGTAGAAAAACATTTAATTAGTCCAGCTCATGCCGAAGTGGGTAGAGATAAGGCGGTTTTTCTAAACGATAATGAAACAATCAGTATTATGATAAATGAAGAAGACCATATAAGGATACAGGTTTTAAACCCGGGATTACAGTTAAATAAAGCCTGGGAACTTGCAAATAATTTAGATGATCAGTTAGAAGAAAAACTGGATTTTGCCTTTTCAGAGAAATGGGGGTACCTGTCTACCTGTCCTACAAATGTCGGTACAGGTCTAAGAGCATCTGTAATGGTACACTTACCTGCTTTGAATTTTACAAAAAATATAGGTAGAATGCTCGGGGCAGTGTCACAGTTGGGTTTAGCCATCAGAGGATTGTATGGAGAAGGAAGTGAATCTATAGGAAATATCTATCAGATTTCCAATCAGCTTACCCTGGGACATACTGAGAATGATATTCTAGAAAATCTCAGTAGTGTTACCCGGCAAATAATTGAGCAGGAGAAAAAGGCCCGTGAAATATTACTGAAAGAAAAAGAAATTAAGATTAAGGATAGTATAAAACGGTCACTGGGAACTTTAAAATTTGCCTATCGGATCTCCTGTGAGGAAGCGATGAAATTGTTATCAAATGTAAAATTAGGAATAGATATGGGTATAATAAATGACGTTGATAAAAAAATATTGAGTGAATTAATAGTATTGATTAGACCAGCACATATTCAAAAAGTAAATGGTCAGGAACTCGATGCTGTAGAACGCGATATAAAAAGGGCTGAACTTATACAGGCGCGCTTCAGTATGTAGTTATTATAGTGATTTGTATTATGAGAAGGAATCTCTGTATTTAAAAGACTATGAAGTTAAAAGTCTATGATAAGATGAGACTAGTATAAGTCTATGAGAATGAATAGACAGGATTATTATAAAGATAGATAGGAGTGATATAAAATGTTTGGGAGATTTACAGAAAGAGCAAGAAAAGTACTCAGCCTTGCAGAAAAGGTTGCGGTTGATTTAAATCATAATTATGTTGGTACGGAACATATCTTACTGGGTTTAGTAAAAGAAGGTCAGGGTATAGCATCCAAGGCCCTTAGTGATGCCGGGGTAACTGAAGACAGGGTAATGGCAGAAGTCAAGAAAATTATTGGAGAAGGCAAAGATCAGGTTGATAAACCTGTCAGCCTTACCCCGCGAAGCAAAAAGATATTAAACTTATCAATGGATGAAGCCCGTAGACTGGGTCACAATTATATAGGTACTGAGCATCTTCTTTTAGGGTTAATTCGTGAAGGTGAAGGTGTTGCAGTAAGGATTCTCTCTGGTCTAGGAGGAGATTTAAAGGCTATTCATAAACAGATTATTGAATTGCTTGGCGGACAGAATAATATCGAACAACAGGGATCTGAAAAAGGTTCGGAAACCCCAAATCTTGATGAATACAGCCGGGATCTTACAGAAATGGCCAGAGAGGGCAAATTGGATCCTGTTATTGGAAGGAATAAAGAAATTGAAAGGGTTATTCAGGTTTTAAGTAGGCGTACAAAAAATAACCCTGTTTTAATAGGTGAACCAGGGGTAGGTAAAACAGCTATAATTGAAGGACTTGCTGAAAGGATTATAGCTGACAATGTACCAGAGATACTCTTTAACAAAAGAGTTGTAGCTCTTGATCTGAGTTCTATAGTTGCAGGATCTAAATACCGGGGAGAATTTGAAAAAAGACTGAAAGCAGTAATGAATGATATCATCAAAAATGGTGATGTAATATTATTTATAGACGAACTTCATACCCTGGTTGGGGCTGGAGCTGCTGAAGGGGCAATTGATGCTTCCAATATTCTCAAACCAGCTTTAGCAAGGGGTGAATTACAGGCTATAGGTGCAACTACTCTTGATGAATATAGAAAGTATATAGAAAAAGATGCAGCACTTGAACGAAGATTTCAGTCAGTTCTTGTTGAAGAAACAACAGTAACTGAGACTATAGCAATATTAAAAGGACTAAGAGATCCATATGAAGCACATCATAAAGTCGCTATTACAGATGAGGCAATCAAGGCTGCTGTAAATATGTCACATCGCTATATTGCTGATCGTTTCTTGCCTGATAAGGCTATAGATTTAATAGATGAAGCTGCTTCCCGGGTCAGGTTAAGCAATAATACAAGGCCCCCAGAAATGAAAGAACTAAACAAGGAATTGGAAGATTTACAGAAAGAAAAAGAAGCTGCTGTAAAAAATCAGGAGTTTGAAAAGGCGGCTGAAATAAGAGACAAAGAAAAAGACATGCAGAATAAATTGGAAGATCTGAAGGAAAACTGGCGTCAGGATAAGGGACGGATTGAGAGTACTGTTACCCCTGACGATATAGCACATATCGTCTCAAGTTGGACAGGAATTCCTGTTACAAAGCTGGAAGAGGCTGAGACAGCTAAATTGTTGAGGCTTGAAGATGAACTCCATAAAAGAGTGGTAGGTCAGGATGAAGCCATAAATGCAGTAGCTCAGGCTGTCAGAAGGGCCCGCGCTGGCTTGAAAGACCCCAAAAGGCCAATTGGTTCATTTATTTTCCTGGGGCCAACAGGTGTGGGTAAAACTGAACTGGCTAGAACACTGGCAGAATCAATGTTTGATGATGAAGATGCCATGATTAGAATAGACATGTCTGAGTATATGGAAAAACACTCTGTCTCACGACTGGTAGGATCTCCTCCAGGATATGTTGGTCACGAAGATGGTGGACAGTTAACAGAACCAGTAAGAAGAAGGCCATACTCTGTTATCTTGTTTGACGAAATTGAAAAAGCACATCCTGATGTTTTCAATGTTCTGCTGCAGATTCTTGAGGACGGCCAGTTAACAGATACACATGGTCGAAAAGTAAACTTTAAAAATACAGTTGTAATAATGACTTCCAATGTGGGTGCAAACTTCATTGAAAAAGAAACAACTCTGGGTTTTAAAACCGCGTCAGATGACAAAGAAGAATATAGGAATATGAAAGATAAGGTGATGAGTGAATTACGCAGAACCTTTAGACCAGAATTCCTGAATAGACTTGATGAAATTATCGTCTTCCATGCCCTGAATAAAGAACACATTAAAGAGATTGTGGACTTAATGTTAGATGATTTAAGGGAGCGTCTTGAAGAAAGCGAGATAGAAATAGACGTTACTGATGAGGCAAAAACATTTCTTGCAGAAGATGGATATGATTCACAGTTTGGGGCCAGGCCGTTACGCCGTAGTATTCAGCGTTTACTGGAAAACCCAATTTCTGAAAAGATACTCGATGGTAGTATCCAGGCAGGAGACACTATCAGGGTTGAAGAAACTGAGGGAGAACTGAAATTTGTAAATAGTTAAAAGTAAGTAAACCACATTTCTCTGACTTGTAAAATGCTGACAAAAATGATATAATTATAGTATATAATCAATTTGAATTGTACTATAAAATTATCTCTGTGGGGAATTGTGAATGGCAAGAAATACAAGTAATTATATATGCGAGGAATGTGGTTTTAAAAGCGCTAAATGGATGGGTAAATGCCCGCAATGTGAATCATGGAATTCATTCCACGAAGAGGCTATATCAGATCGTAAATCTTATGATGTCATAGTCAGGAGTGAAGTTCGTTCAATTTCCAGTATAGAAAGTGGAGAACGCTCCCGTAGTAAAACCGGAATCCAGGAACTGGATAGAGTTCTGGGTGGAGGAATAGTAAGTGGGTCTTTGATATTGTTGGGAGGAGCCCCTGGTATTGGTAAATCGACACTGATACTCCAGGCGGCTTCCCTTTTTAGTAAGAAGTACAAAAAGGTACTTTATGTGTCCGGGGAAGAATCGGCATCACAGATTAAACTACGTGCTGACAGGTTAAATGCTGTTACTGATGATTTGTACATATTAGCCGAAACAGAATTTGATCAGATATCTGCACATTTAAATAATGATAATTATAATCTAGTAGTGCTTGATTCTATTCAAACTATTTTTGATCCCCGTATGGATTCTGCGCCGGGTAGTATAAACCAGGTGAAAGAGGTTACAAACAGTTTAATGAAAATAGCGAAAACCAGTAATATTCCTATAGTCCTGATTGGACATGTTACAAAAGAAGGAGAACTTGCTGGTCCAAGGGTGCTTGAACATCTTGTTGATGCAGTTTTGCAGTTTGAGGGTGAGAGGAGTTATGCATATCGCCTTTTACGGGCTATAAAAAATCGCTTTGGATCTACAAATGAAGTTGGCGTTTTTGAAATGAACAGTTCTGGAATGAAGGAGATTTTAAATCCCTCTCAGTTATTTCTGGAAGAGAGACCGCAGGATGTATCAGGTTCTATAATAGTTCCAGTAATAGAAGGTAGTCGCCCGCTGTTAATAGAGGTTCAGGCTCTGGTTTCTGCATCGACGTTTTCATCTCCTCAGCGGGCAACAACAGGGGTTGATTATAAAAGAGTTACAATACTAATTGCAGTACTTGAAAAGAAACTTGGTCTAAACTTTCAGGCCAAGGATGTTCATATAAACATAACCGGTGGTTTTCGTATTGATGAACCTGCCCTTGATCTGGGTATTATATCAGCTATTATTTCAAGTGATCAGAACAAGGCTCTACCGGCCAATATGGCAGTAGTTGGAGAAGTGGGCCTTGCGGGCGAAGTTAGAGCTGTCAGCAATATTGCTCAGAGGATAAGTGAGTTAAAGAAACTTGGATTTAATAAAATAATATTACCACAGGGAAACCTTAAAGGACTGGATTTTGACCCGGAGATAAATCTCCTCGGGATAAAAAATATACATAATCTATCAAAGATACTAAGTGAGGCCTAATCGAATATGGTCATACCTGAATCAACAATGCGCAGCAAAATAGA
>JBKGXW010000083.1:0-10385 GCA_046546395.1 Halanaerobiales bacterium | reverse complement strand
AAACAATATCATAAACAATCCCATAAACAATAGCAAGCTAGTATATTAGAAAAAGAAATAAACTCAAGGATTGACATAGAAATAAATCTATGTTATCATTCCTTTAAGTATTAAAATTAAATAATTGTCCTTTTAAATTAGTCCAGAGAGGCTAGAAAAGGTCTGTATATTATTAGAATAATTCTATTAATATCCTTAAATCCCTTATCTACATGACAACTTAGCTGAGCCCTTATCCTGGATTACTTTGATAACATCAAAGTATTTTTTTATGTCCGGGAATATATTTGCGGCTGAAGGCCAATTTGTTTGCAATGATTAAAAAAAGACTTTGCATCTATCATCAGTAGTCTATAATTATTCAGGCAAGTGTATTTGTAGATAAGAATAGCTTAGAGTATGATTTCTGCGATATTCTAAGTTTAATTATAGCTGTTATAGAAGGCTGTTACAGGATTTAAATATATATAGTATATTCTATAATTGTGGTGAGCATACACCTCCCGACCATTCTTTCTGGACGGGGGGTTTTTTAGTGTATGTAAAAATTAAAATTGAAGTTCAGTTCTGGAGTAAAGCCTGGACTAGATTGAAACCCTAACTGGATAAGTCTAATTGTTGATTACATTTACATTAACTAAAAATAAGTATTATTGGTATTTAAATAACTTAAGGGGGTAACTTAATGCAGGATGGAAAATTGGTTCTGGAAGATGGTACTATCTTTGGAGGGAAAATATTTGGAGCTGCCCGGGAAACAGGCGGGGAGATAGTCTTCAATACGAGTATGACCGGTTATCAGGAGATATTGACTGACCCATCTTATAAAGGCGAAATAGTCACAATGACTTATCCATTGATTGGGAATTATGGTATTAATGATGATGACTTTGAATCAGTCAGGTCTCATGTCAACGGCTTTATTGTTAAGGAGTTCTGTCAGGAACCAGAGAATTGGCGTTATCAGAAGAAACTGGAGAGATATCTGATAGAAAATGAAATAACAGGTATTGCGGGAATTGATACCAGGGCGCTGACAAAGCTATTAAGAACAAGGGGTACAATGAAGGGTATTATTACCGTGGAAGGTAACAGCGGTGAAGACCTAATAGAAAAGGCTGCAGCTGCTCCTGGATTATCAGGTAGGGATCTGGTAAGTGAGGTTACCCCAGAAGAAGTACAGTTTTTCTATCCAGCTACTAATACAGAATATCGAGTTGTTCTGATTGATTGTGGAGCCAAAAATAATATTATAAATTCTCTGCTGGCCAGGGGTTGTGAAGTGACCCTGGTTCCCGCCCATATTACTTATCAGGAAATAATGAATTATGAACCCGATGGTATAATGCTCTCAAATGGACCCGGTGACCCCCAGGACATACCCTATGTGGTTGAAACAGTAAAGAAATTACTTGGCAACAAACCGATATTTGGTATTTGTCTGGGGCATCAGATACTGGGAATTGCCAGCGGGGCAGATACATATAAGTTGAAATTTGGTCATAGAGGGGCAAATCATCCTGTAAAAGATATCAGGACAAATAGGGTATATATAACTTCACAGAACCATGGTTTTGCCATCAAGGAAGAGTCTGTAAAAGGCCTTGATATAGAGATTACCCACCTGAATGTTAATGATAATACAGTGGAGGGAATTCAACATAAGAAATTCCCGGCCTTTTCAGTACAGTATCACCCCGAAGCCTCACCTGGGCCAGAAGATTCTCACTACCTTTTTGACCAATTTATTGAGATGTTATAAATATGCTAAGTACACAGGAAGGTCTTCTTTTTGCTGTGTCAGAGTAAATTGGCTGATTATTATCTTTTTGTATTTTGATCATAGATGAAATAATAAAGAAAAAATTCAATATGGAGGTTGAGATTATGCCGCTGCGTAAAGATATAAAAAAAGTTATGGTGATTGGTTCTGGTCCGATAATTATTGCTCAGGCAGCAGAGTTTGACTATTCAGGTAGTCAGGCCTGTAGGGCTTTAAAAGAAGAGGGCCTTGAAGTAGTATTGGTAAATAGTAATCCGGCAACGATTATGACAGATGAGAATATGGCTGATCGGGTATATATTGAGCCACTAACTGTTGATACAGTGATATCTATTCTGAAAAAGGAGATGCCAGATGGCCTATTGCCAACGCTGGGTGGTCAGACCGGCTTAAATCTGGCAATTGACCTGGCAGAAACAGGTATTCTGGATGAGCTGGGCATAGAGCTTCTGGGTACACCTATAGAGACTATTCAGAAGGCTGAAGACAGGAATATTTTCAGGGAATTAATGAATGAAATTGGAGAGCCTGTTCTGGAAAGTAAAACCGCTGAGAGTATAGATGAAGCTGCAGCTATAGCAGAAAAAATTGGATACCCTATTATAGTTAGACCTGCCTATACCATGGGCGGTACAGGTGGAGGGGTTGCTGATAATTACCGGGAACTTAAGGAAATAGCCTCCCGTGGTTTTAAACACAGTCTGATCGGGCAGTTATTAATAGAGAAGAGTATCAAGGGGTGGAAAGAGATTGAATATGAAGTCATGCGGGATGCAAATGACAACTGTATAACTGTCTGCAATATGGAGAATATAGACCCGGTCGGAGTACACACCGGAGACAGCATTGTTGTTGCCCCAAGTCAGACATTGACTGATAAAGAATACCAGATGCTGCGTTCATCATCATTGAAGATAATCCGGGCCCTGGGTATTGAAGGGGGCTGTAATGTACAGTTTGCCCTTGATGCAGATAGTTTTCAATATTATATAATAGAGGTTAACCCAAGGGTGAGCAGGTCAAGTGCCCTGGCATCAAAAGCGACCGGCTACCCAATTGCAAAGGTTTCGGCCAGGATAGCTCTGGGATATACACTTGATGAAATAGATAATGCAATCACAGGGAAGACTACAGCCTGTTTTGAACCAGCTCTGGACTATGTAGTATTTAAGATTCCCCGCTGGCCTTTTGATAAATTCCATTATGCAGACCGGGATCTGGGTACACAGATGAAGGCTACGGGAGAGGTCATGGCAATAGAGCGTACTATTGAAGCTTCAATGTTAAAGGCTGTCCGCTCTCTGGAAATAGGGAGATATGGTTTAAGGCTGGAAGAATTTACTCAAATGTCAGATAAAATGATTGAAGAAAAACTGATAAATCCAGATGATAATAGGCTCTTTGTTCTGGCTGAAGCCCTGCGCAGGGAATGGGCAGTTGAAAGGGTTCACCGGCTGACCCAGATAAGTACCTTTTTTATAAATAAAATCAAAAATGTTATAGATTGTGAAAATGAACTTATTGAGAACCTTATGCCTATAGTGGCTGAATTCGGTATAAAAGAGATAGTAGACCAATTATCAGCAGATACAGAAAATTCCGCAGCTATAATTAATTCTGCAGATATTGTGAACGCTGAAGATACAGCAAACTCCATCAAAAAAGTTAACACCACAGATACAGTCAATCCTACAGCTACTGATACTTCTGCAGACACAAGTAAATCTGTCAATAAAGCTAACTCAGCAGACGTTATTTCCAGAACTTTTATTAAAAGATTAGTAATGAAAGCTAAGAAGTTAGGCTTTTCAGATATAGAGATTGCCAGCTTGCTGGAGATAGACGAAAAGGACGTAAAAAAGCTGAGAGAAGTCCTGGATATAAAGGCTGTTTTTAAAATGGTTGATACCTGTGCTGCTGAGTTTGAGGCTGAAACACCCTACTATTATTCATCATATGAAACTATCAACGAATCAGAGGTAACAGATAGAAAGAAGGTTCTTGTTCTGGGTTCTGGCCCTATCAGGATTGGTCAGGGGATAGAGTTTGACTACTGCAGTGTTCACTCAGCCTGGTCGCTGCATGAAGAGGGATATGAATCGATAATTGTAAATAATAACCCAGAAACAGTCAGTACTGATTTTGATACATCAGATAGATTATATTTTGAACCACTTATCAAGGAAGATATAATGAATATTATTGAACTGGAGAAACCTGAAGGTGTTGTAGTACAGTTTGGGGGACAGACAGCTATCAACCTATCTAGACCTCTGTATGAAGAAGGGATAGAGATACTGGGTACATCTGTAGAGTCCATTGACCTGGCAGAGGATAGGGATAAATTTATAAATCTATTGAAAGAACTTGATATCCCCACACCGATGGGGGATGTTGCTTCATCTCTGGAGGGTGCCGAAAGAATAGCAGAAAATATTGGATATCCAGTTCTGGTTCGCCCATCATATGTTCTTGGGGGTAGGGCCATGGAGGTTGTCTATAATTCTGCAGAACTAAGAGAGTATATGGCAAATGCTGTTAAGGCTACACCGGAACACCCTGTCCTGGTAGATAGATATATAACAGGAACAGAGATAGAGGTTGATGCTATTTCAGATGGTGAGGTAGTAGTAATACCCGGGATAATGGAACATGTTGAAAGAGCCGGAGTACATTCTGGAGACAGTATTGCTGTCTATCCGCCTCATAATCTTTCAGAGAAACTGAAAGAACAGGTTGTGGATCATACGATCAAAATCAGTCGGGCATTGGATGTTAAGGGTCTGGTAAATATTCAGTATGTGGTAGCTGACGGGAAGGTTTATGTGATTGAAGTAAACCCCAGATCAAGTAGGACTATACCATATCTGAGTAAGATTACGGGTGTGCCTATGGTAGACCTGGCTACAAAGGCGTTACTGGGAAATGAGCTTTCAGAGCTAGGGTATGAAACAGGTATGATAGAAGAAAAATCACATGTGGCTGTCAAGGTTCCTGTTTTCTCTTTTTCTAAACTTAATAGGGTGGATACAAATCTGGGACCAGAGATGAAATCTACAGGTGAAGTTCTTGGACTTGATACCGATTATGAAAAAGCCCTTTACAAAGGATTGATCGGTGCAGGTATAGATATTCCGCGTAAAGGTACGATATTGGCTACAATAGCTGATAAAGATAAGGAAGAGGCCCTTAAGTATATACAGGAATTTGCCAGAATAGGTTTCAGGATTGTGGCTACTGAAGGAACTGCAGATTCACTGAGTAAAGTCGGACTTGAAGTTGATAGAGTAAACAAGATGTCAGATGGTTCCCCACATGTTGTGGACTTGATTACTGAAGACAAAGTTGACCTGGTAATTAATACACTTACTAAAGGGAAAACACCCCAAAGAGACGGTTTCCAGATCAGGAGAAATGCAGTAGAGATGGGAATCCCCTGTCTGACTTCACTTGATACTACCAGGGCTATGCTGAGGGTACTGCAGGAGATAGAAGCGGGAGATAAGATATCCGTTAAAGCCCTACAGGATTATGTCTGCACGGGAAATATATAATTTAAAGTTTCAAGTAATATAATATAAGAGTATTTTTGACAAAAATAATTGACTTCACCTCTTAATTCTGATAAATTATTAGTAAGATTGTTTTATCAAATTATGGTAAAATAAATAGATATAAATCTGTTTTTCCTCAGTAATTTAAACAGAAAAGTATAAGTACTGATACCTGCTATTTTGCTGGAAGGAAGTGTTTTTGCCGGGGAGGTGAATTTTTGGCTACTATAAAGGATATTGCGAGATTGGCTAATGTATCAATAACTACTGTCTCTAAAGTGATCAATGATTATCCAGATATAAGCCGGGAAACAAAGGATAAAGTAATTAAAATAATGAAAGAGATTAATTATAGGCCCAATGCTATAGCCAGAAGTTTATCCACAAATAAATCAAATTCTATCGGGGTTTTTATGCATTATCATCCCAGCAGGGGATTACACCATATTTTCTTTCATGAAATACTTTTTGGACTGGAAACGAATCTGGGAAAAAAGGGATATGATTTTGTCTACTTTTCTGATCTGAAATGGAAAAGGAGCTGCGATTATCTGGCCAAATGTCTAAATAGACATATAGATGGAGTAATATTGATGGGAGTTAATGTGGACGAAAATACCGAAGAATTACTTAAATCTGATATCCCGACTGTTTTTCTTGATCTCGACCTACAGGGTAAAAATGCTACCTATATTACCTCAGATAATAAGAGGGGAGCCCGTGAAGCAGTTAATTACCTGCAGCAGTTGGGGCATAAACAAATCGGTATGATAGCCGGCGCTACAAACACTATGACTACAAGAGATCGGACAGTGGGTTTTAATGAAAGGATTCAGGAATTAGAGTTGTTCTGCCGTGATGAATGGAAGGTAAATACTGTCTATAGTGAAGATGGCGGATTTAAGGCCATGAAGAAAGTGCTGAAACAGGAGGAACTACCGACTGCGTTCTTCTGTCATAGTGATATGATTGCAATTGGTGCCATGAAGGCTATTAAAGAGGCAGGATTTAGTGTACCAGAGGATTTTTCTATAATTGGTTTTGACGATATTGAGATATGCAGCTATGTTACTCCTTCACTTACAACAATTCGTCAGGATAGATATCTGATGGGTGATAAAACTGCAGATATTTTATTTGAAATGATAAGTAATCCAGAGGAAGATGTCTCGCCAGTTGTTCTACCAGTTGAATTAATACCCCGGGAATCCTGCAGGCAAATTTAGTTAATAGATATAAGCTTATTAAATAAGATATAGAAATCTGGTAAAAGTTCTGAAAATGATATTTTTTACTTTGATAAGCAGGAATCAGTGATTTTTTATCGAATTATATAATGTCTAAACCGTTTTAGAGATTTTTTATATTAGTATTAGTACTAATTTTTTTAAGTATTTTCTAAAGCGTTTTAGATGAAAATATAAAAGTAAAAATCATTTATGAAGGTACTATCAATAAAAAGGGGGATATTTTGTGAATTACGGATATTTCAGTAAAGAGAGCAGGGAATATATTATTAACAATCCATATACACCAACTCCCTGGATAAACTACCTTGGTGGGGGTGGTTATGGAGGCATAGTTTCACATACCGGAGGAGGCTATAGTTTTGATGGAGATCCGAGATATAAACGTGTCCTTAGATATCGTTACAATAGTGTTCCTGAAGATCAACCAGGTAGATATATTTATATAAGGGACAATAGTGATGGTGAATACTGGTCTGCAACCTGGCAGCCGATACAATCTGATTATGATGACTATAAGTGTAAACATGGCCTGGGGTATACTACAATCGAACAGGAGAAAAAGGGTATCAGGAGTAAGATTACATATTTTGTACCCGAGGGTAAATCAATGGAGATATGGAAACTGCAGGTAAAGAATAGCTCTGATATCAGAAAAGAGCTCGGACTGTTTAGCTATGCGGAGTTCTCTTTCTTTGATGCTGTAACAGATCAGCAAAATGTAGACTGGGCTCAGCAGATTCAGCAGGGTGATTTCGAAGATAATATTATTTTCTGGAATGCCTTTATGAAGACATGGGAATATATATTTATGACCAGCAATTTACCTGTAGATTCTTTTGAAACAAGTAGAGAAAAATTTATTGGAAAGTACCATGACCTCTCAAATCCCTTGGCAGTAGAAGAGGGTGTCTGTGCAAGTTATGAAGCAAACAGGGGTAATGGAGTAGGTGTACTCAATCACAATATCACTCTTGAGCCTGGAGAAGAAAAAGAAATAATCTATATCCTGGGCACAACATCTGATAAAGAGGAATTAAAAGAATCTATAAAAGAATATCTGGACCCTGCAAAGGTACAGGCGGAATTTGAGAATCTGCAGCAGCACTGGTCTAATTTCCTTGAAACCTGTCAGGTAGAAACACCGGATCAGGAAATGAACTTAATGTTGAATACCTGGAATCCCTATCAATGTAGGACAACTTTTAACTGGTCCCGCTTTATCTCCCTGTATCAATTAGGGATTAACAGGGGTATGGGTTTTAGAGATAGCGCACAGGATGTTCTGGGTGTTATTCATGCTATACCTGAAGAGAGCAGAGAACTAATTGTTAAATTATTGAAATGTCAACATAGAGAAGGAAATGCCTATCATCTCTTTTACCCACTCACTGCAGAGGGTACTACTGGAGAAGCAGGTGAAGACGGTGGTGTAGACTGGTATTCAGATGACCATCTCTGGATAATTCTTTCTACAGCAGCCTATCTGAAAGAAACAGGTGATTTTGATTTCCTTGATAAAATTGTTCCTTATTCGAAGAGAACAGATGAGGAAGGAACGGTTCTCGAGCACCTCTGTAGGGCAGTAGAGTTTACCGAAACACACAAAGGTGAACATGGTTTCCCGCTGGCAGGATTTGCTGACTGGAATGATACTGTCAATCTGGACCGCGGGAAAGGTACAGCTGAATCAGTCTGGACAGGTATGTTATACTGTTATGCCCTGAAAGAATTGCTGGCAATCCTGGAACATATCGGAGAAGAAGGTAAACAGGCTAAATACCAGAAATACTATCAGTACCAGGTAGATGCTATCAACAAAGAAGGATGGGATGGTTCCTGGTATTTAAGGGCTTTTGATGATGATGGTAATCCACTGGGCTCAAAAGATTGTGAAGAGGGTCAGATTTTCCTGAATGCACAGTCCTGGGCTATTATGTCAGGTATAGCAGATGAAGAAAATCAGGAAGAATTGTTGACTAATGTAAATAAATATCTGAACACAGAACATGGTGTTGTCCTATTATACCCTGCTTATAAGGGTTATGATGAGACCAAGGGTGGTATAACTACATATCCGCCAGGGGCAAAGGAAAATGGCGGTATATTCCTGCATACAAATCCATGGATCATGATTGCTGAAACCATGGCAGGAAATGGAGATAAGGCCTATCAGTATTACCGTCAGGTATTACCTCCGACCAGAAATGATATTGCTGACCAGTATGAAGTAGAGCCATATGTTTATTGTCAGAATATCCTGGGTAAAGAGCATCCTGAGTTTGGTCTGGGCAGGAATTCATGGTTGACAGGTACTGCTGCCTGGATGTACAGGGCTTCACTTTATTATATCCTTGGTGTGAGACCAGACTTTGATGGCATTATTATCGAACCGGTAGTTCCATCTGACTGGGAGCATTTTAAGGTGCAGAGGAAGTTCAGAGGCAAAAAATTGAATATAGAGTGTATCAGGTCAGATGATGAATATATTGAAGTAAATGGCAGAAAAATAGAGGGTCAGAAAAAAATTCTTACAGCAGATATGGAAGAAGAGAATGATATAAAAGTTTACTTTAGGTAAGGGCATGACACTAATTGAAGTGAAGTTGTTATCAATAAATTTAAATTTATAAACATGAAAGGGGAAATCAAGATGAAATTTGGATATTTCGATGATGAGAACAGGGAATATGTCATTACTAATCCCAAAACACCATATCCATGGATAAACTATCTGGGTTCAGAGGCATATTTTACACTCTTATCAAACACTGCAGGGGGTTATAGCTTTTACAAAGATGCCAGTAAGAGGAGAATAACCCGTTATCGTTACAACAATGTACCAACAGATGTAGGCGGAAAATATTATTACCTTTATGAAGAGGGCGAATATTGGTCTCCAACCTGGGCGCCGGTGAAAGCTGATCTTGATGAATATGAATGCCGTCACGGCATGGGGTATTCAACTATCAGGGGTAAGAAAAATGGTATAGATACAGAAATTCGTTATTTCGTGCCTCTTGGTGCAAATTGTGAGATTCATCATCTGAAAATAAAGAATGATAGTGATAAAAAACGTAGTTTAAAGCTGTTTTCCTTTATTGAATGGTGTCTCTGGGATGCCTTTGATGATATGACTAACTTCCAGCGTAACTTCAATACTGGTGAGGTTGAGATTGAAGATTCTACTATTTATCATAAAACAGAGTATCGTGAACGCAGAGACCATTATGCTTTCTTTACAGTCAATGAAGAAATTGCAGGATATGATACTGATAGAGAGAGTTTTCTTGGATTATATAATGGCTTCCGAGAACCACAGGTTGTAGCTGAAGGAGAGTCCAGTAATTCTGTAGCCAGCGGTTGGTCTCCAATAGCCTCACATAGTCTGGATATTGAACTTGCTCCTGGTGAAGAGAAAACCCTTGTTTTCCAGCTTGGATATATTGAAAACAAAGAAGAAGAGAAATGGGAAGAACCAGGTATTATAAATAAAGATAAGGCTCATAAATTAATTGAAGAGTTTAATACAGATGAAAAAGTGGAAAAAGCCTTTAAAGAGCTAAGTGTGTACTGGGAAGAACTGTTATCCAACTATACTTTAAAATCCGACAATGATACGCTTAATAGAATGGTTAATATCTGGAATCAATATCAGTGTATGGTTACCTATAATCTCTCAAGGAGTGCCTCCTATTTTGAATCTGGTGTATCAAGGGGTATGGGCTTCAGGGATTCTAACCAGGATCTACTGGGTATTGTACACATGATACCAGACAGAGCACGCCAGAGAATAATCGA
>JBKGXW010000082.1:0-10651 GCA_046546395.1 Halanaerobiales bacterium | reverse complement strand
CAGAATTGTGGGATACTTATCGCCATAGAATTCCCGGTGCTGAAAATGAGCCTCCTTTTGCAGCTCTGGTTTATCCATATGATGGTAGGAGTGTCAGTGGTAATGTGACATTGTCAGCCACTGCTTATGGAATTCATGGTATAGATTCAGTACAGTTTAAGGTAAATGGTAATGACCTTGGCTCTCCGGTAACCGATACTTTGAATGAAACACCATATGCATATCAATATTCCTGGGATACAACACAGTTTGCTAATGGTAATTATCAAATTACTGTTACTGCCGTTGACAGAAGGGATAATACCTATGAATCCAGAATAGTTGAGCTTACTGTTAATAACTAAGTTTTATAAGATTTGATTAATGAAAAGAGGTTTAAATAATGAAAAAAATAGTCTTCTATGTCTGCCTGGTAATACTTTTACTTATAACTAGTTTAGCGTGTGATATTAATCAGGGCAGCGAATTACCTGATAATGATAATGATACTCCTCCCGAGGAAACTCCTGAAAATCCTGAGGGTGAGCTGGTTTATCTTAATCAAGTCACAAAAGATGGTATTACATGGACATTCAGTGAAGAAGTTCCTGTAGGACAGTTTGTTAATGGGGACTATTATGTGGTAGGCCCGGTTACAATTGTAGATATTGATCCTTTACCTACTGAAGATAATGGACGTCACGGTTCGGTACTTAATATGCCTGGAGATAAGAATAATATCAGCTCCTTTGATAGCAGGACTGCCGGGAATCGTTATGCTCCTCAATATCGTATATATCCACCATTTGACATGGAACCCGGGCATACCCTTATATCATCTATCAGTATTGAGAATAGAGGAGATTATCCTGCCTGGTTGAGAGAAGGCAATGAAACTCCACAGAGCTTTGTAAGAAGTGTATCAGTACTTACCTGCCTGGATGAACAGGTATCTGCTGATGCCTTTCGGCCAGCTTATGTTGATCGTTCTCAGCGGATTTATTATGCTGATAATCTACGTCGTAATCTGTTACCTGAATTAGCAAAAGTATCAAATATACCTGATATTGATAACCTTGCAGAGCATTATAGACGACCCTGGCTTGAGACCTGTTTCTATGGATTTGATGCTGCTGTTGAATATCAGGCTACTTATGGACGGGAGGCTGGAAGGGCTATAGGAATGGCTACACTACTTCTAATGCTTGATTTTGAAGCGGAAGAGAAGGAAGAATTATTAATTAATGTAGTTCAATATTCTATAGATCTATGGGGGATAGCCCGCGAGGGATATCCAGGTTGGATTGCTCATGGGGGGCATGGATCAGGTAGAAAATGGCCTATTATCTTTGGTGGTATTATGCTGGGTAATGAAGAGATGATGAACCCAAATGATACCTTTCCTGGCTTAAAGTTTGGTGAAGATATGCATACAGCCTTTGATAACTGCTGGACGGGAGCAAATTCAGTCTATACTGGACATATGGGTATCTGGAAAGGAGAACCGGTCAGCAGTAGACCCAGCTGGGGTCCTTATGAACATCTACATCCTTCCGAATGGGAAGAGGAACTCGTTGGTTATGATCCATTTTATATAGGTGAAACATATCGGCGCTGCTGTACAAGCATAGCCTGGGTCGGTCAGGCCCTTGCTGCACGTTTAATGGATGCAGAGGAATTCTGGGATCATGATGCCTTTTTTGCCTATGTTGATAGATGGATGACAGAAGATGATGAGGAGTATGTCAGGATTATTAATGAAAATATTGGAGTAGACTATTCTGCAGGATATTTAAAACAGGGTCAGGCCTGGGATCGATTTGTGGAAAATATGTGGGATGAGTATAGGTGATTATCAGCACTATATTATGATGGGTAGTCCAAATAAAGGTTAAATTCTTCTGCAGGACATTTGATGTATAATATTGCTTCTAATCCTGTTCAATTTCAGGAGGATGAACAAATTTATCACCCTGAAGAATATGCCCAACTACATCATTTATGGATTGAGATTGTTAGTGGACCAGGTCAGGGGCAGAGACGCTATATTACAGAATCAACAGTATCGCGGACAGGTGGAGCAGGTGTACTTACCGTTGATCGTGATTGGGATATTTTACCTGTTGTCGGCGAATCTGAATATCAAGTTAAAGGTTATTAAAGCTTCCATATCGGAATGCCTGAATGGGGAATTAAAGGTAAGGGCAATACATGGTGTAGTCCCTCATGGGGAGCTGAATACAGGGAGTTAAATGGATACTCTTATCCTGGTATTGTACTGGCAGCACAGTTATTTGGCCTGAAGGAGAAATGGAATCATGATGCACTCTTTGATTATCAGGATAGATATATGGTGTATAAATCTCCAGAGGGTCTGCATCCTGGAAATAGGTCATTATCGGGTTTTGCAGGGAACATGTGGGATTCATATAGAAGCAACATTCCGGGAACAGCAGCAACTCCTCCCTTTGCAGCTGTAGTAACTCCTGGTGATGAAGGTGTTGTTTCGGGAAATATTAATATAAAAGCTATTGCTTATGGAATCAACCGTATTAATTCAGTTCAATTTTATTTGAATGGGAATGAAATTGGTAGTGAAGTTACTAATCTCAGCTAAGAATACCCAAGGAGTTATAACATTACATGGAATACAGAAGAGGTAACTAATGACAGTCATGAATTAACAGTAATAGCAAGTGATTTACAGGGTAATACATTTGAATCAAGACCTATTTCGATAGATGTTGAAAATTGATGATATAAATTAAGTAAGTAATCTAAGGTAAAAATCTAAGAGAATTATTTAATAACTTTATAAGATGATTTAGTTTATTAACTTAATAAAATGATTTAATTAAGTAACTTTTTAAACTTAAAGTATAACAAAGGTGGTGTTATTATGGTAAAGCGAAACAGAATATCTTTATGCAAAATATTATTAGTACTTATACTGTTTATGTTATTACCGATTATTTTTATCGGGTGTTCGAGTGGTCTTGACATAGATAATAATGATGAAACCACACCTGATCCTATTTCCAGTAACCCTGAAGACCCTCTACCTATAGTAATAGGTGAGACTATTGAGGCAGATTATGTAACAGTCAATGAGGTTACCTACTATTTTGATGATTTCTATACAGTTGGTATGTTTGCAAATGGAGATTACTGGGTAGTGGGTCCAATAAAGATTGAAAGGATTACTCCCGATTATACGGATGGTTATAATGGATGGGAGGTTAATCCACTTCCAGGTGCAGCCCAGGGATTTGACAAAAGGGTGGATAGTTATGACCCAGGACTAGTGCCTGAACTGCCCTATACTGCTGAGTCAGGCGATTCTATTGTCAAGACTATTTCTAAGATACCACAGGGTGCAAAGGTCTGTATCAAGTCAGCAGTTGTTTTAACTGTTGTCGATGAGGTTCCACCAGGGAATGGTGCAGATGTATTCAGACCATCATATGTCGGGGAAGAAAAACCATATCATTACCTGAGTGAAATTGATCGTTCTGTAATACCTTTATATGATAGTTCAGACGTAAATCATGTGCCTTCCCTGGAAACTGTTAAGGGATGGTTTGAGAATGTTCAATTAGATCACTTTGGGGATGGCCGTAATCAGTATGCCAGGCCTGAGGAAAACCTTCCCGGTTATGGTGCAGCCGTTGCAACACGTACTGCCAATGCTGCACTGCGCCTGATGTTAGGAGGCTCGGATGAAGAGTATATGCCTGCGTTGATTGCATATCTTCAGTGTGGCGTAGATTACTATTACATGATGGAAGACGGCTGGATATGGACGCGAGGTGGCGGAGAGTCACCTGGCAACAAATTACCACTTGCTTTTTTCGTGACTGTAATGGGAAATGAAGAGATGCAGGAAATAGTTCGTGATAGAAAAATGTATGAAGATTATCATCTTTATTATGGTAAAAATGGTATTGCCTTATTTGGAGACTGGGGATGGAAGTCCCGGGGCAGCCACCCTCCTACAGAAGCTGCTTACTGGAATATGGTTGCATATGATAGTGGTTCGAGAACAAATTATGATCCATATCAATACATTGACGGCGGCGTTACCCCCGGTGCATCGTATCATCAACTCATGTCACAGCCTTTTAAAGGAACGGCACTGGCTCTGCTGTTAATGCCTGAGATGCGTAGAGTATGGAATGCTGACTATCTTTTTGACTATGCAGATAGATGGGTACACTTTGGTGCCTGGACATTGCCTGATCCTCTTGCTCCTGTCGATGGGGAGACAGCAGAAGAAAAAGATGCTAACTGGAAGAAAACCTGGGGATATGATCCTGATAATCCAGGAGTAGGTATCAGAAATAATAAAGGGAGATTCCCAGAAAGACATGGTTCGAATACAGATACTGGGCATTATGGTAGTAAATTTTATAGTTCAATGTGGGATGTTTATAGACCATTAGCACCAGGGGCTGAGCAGACGCCGCCTTTCGCAGCGATTATTAGCAATCTGGAGGGTGAAACTGTTTCTGGTGATCAAGAAATATTGGCCTCCGCATATAGTATTCATGGTATTCAATCAGTTCAGTTCAGGGTAGATGGAGGTAATATTGGTGGGCCGGCTTCACAAATAACTATTGATGACCCTACTGATATTGATTTAAGCAAGAAAAATCTTCCCTACAAGGTTATGTGGGATACCTCTCAGGTCTCAAACGGTAATCATGAACTTACAGTTATAGCTACTGATGAGCGTAATAATACCTATGAATCAATAGTTGTGAATGTTAATGTGCAAAACTAAGATCTGTGGATTTGCTGCATCCTGAGAAAAGACTTAGTTTTCTGTCTGCAAATTATTCTATTATAGACATAAAGCATATTAGAAATGAAAGGATATATTATAAAAAGCAGAATGATTTTACTTATATGCCTGATGTTGTCTTTTGGCATATTATTTAATGCATGTCAAAATAATGATATTAGAGAAACTGATTCTGACATACCTGAGGAGTACTCAATACTGACGGTAGTTTGGAGGATGTAAACAGGGCAATTGAGAATGCTGTTGCTTTAGATATGTTATTTACTTCTAAATATCGAATCTAAAAAAAACATAGAAAACCTCCGGCATATTCTGTACTAATAATTAATAAATATTAATAGTACAGAAAGGAGGTTTTTCTATGCCTAAAAAAGTATTATCCAGAAGAGTATTATTTATAAGAATATTAACTAAAGGATTATTATTTAAAGGAGTCATAGCTAAAAAAGCACTTCCTCAAAAAGTATTTTTGTCTTTTTTATTATTTTTTATATTATTAACAACGGTAATAACTGCTGATGATTTTGAGCTTGAATCTAAATCAGCAATTCTGATGGAATATGAGACTGGTGAAATATTATATCAGAAAAACCCTCATCATGAACTACCACCTGCCAGTATGACCAAAGTAATGACAATGCTGCTGGTTATGGAGGCGATTGACGAAGGAAGGGCAAAACTGGATGACAAACTGGTAGTCAGTGAATTTGCTGCCAGTATGGGAGGTTCACAGATATGGCTGGAGCCTGGTGAGGAAATGACCCTGGAGGAAATGATGAAGGCCATTGCCATAGTATCTGCAAATGATGCATGTGTTGCAGTAGCTGAATACCTCTATGGGACAGAAGATGCGTTTGTAAAGAGAATGAATGAAAGGGCAAAGGAACTGGGACTTAAGAATACATATTTTTATAATACCAATGGCCTGCCGCCTGATAACTCTGATATTCAGGGGAACTATACCAGCGCATATGATTTGGCAGTTATGGCAAGGGAGATACTCAAATATCCGAAGGTGCTGAAATGGACTTCAACATGGATGGATTATCTACGAAATGGAGAGTCTGTTCTGAATAATACAAACCGACTTGTAAGATTTTATAGTGGAGCAGATGGTCTAAAGACTGGCTTTACTGAAGAGGCAAAATTCTGTCTGACTTCTACTGCAGCGAGGAATGGTGTCAGATTTATAGCGGTTATCATGGGGGCAGATGATTCCCGAGTTCGGTTTGAGGAATCGGGTAAACTTCTAACCTATGGGTTTGGAATGTATCAGGGATTAAAGGTAGCAACAAAAGATGAACTCATTGAGGAAATAATAATTTTCAATGGAAAACAGGAGGAAGCTAATGCTATCATAGATCAGGAATTAGTAGTCCCTGTAAAAAGAGGACGTGAGGATGAAATAAACAGGGTAGTAGAGCTATATGATAATGTCTATGCACCACTTCAGAAAGGTGATGTTATCGGAGAGATCAAAGTATATCGAGGAAATCTATTGGTTAAGAAAGGCAATGTTGTAATAGATAGAGATGTGACAAAGGCGTCTTTTCTACAGATGAATTCTCGCATAATTCAGCGGATAATTGTAAGCATATTAAACTTTTTTAATTGATAGTGACAAATATTATTCTAATAAGACAATAAAAGTGCTAAATCCTGCCAAAAAAGACAATTATTGAGGCAGGATTATTTTTGTCTATAGAGAATTATTAACAAAGGACAGGCACTATAAGTTATAGAGGAGGAGATAGATTGAATATAAAAACTGTATCAAAAAATGACACCCTCATTGTTAGAATGTCAGGAGAACTTGACCTGCTTACTGTTTCAGAATTCAAAGATAGAGTCGTTGATAAGACAGAAAAAGAAGGAATTAACAATCTTATTCTTAATCTTCAAAACGTGACTTTTATAGATAGTTCTGGTTTAGGGGCTATCCTGGGTAGATATAGGTACCTGGATAAAAAAGGAGGAAGAGTAATCCTTGTGTCATTGAAACCTCAGGTGGAGAGAATATTCAAAATGGCAGGGATGCTTACAATAATGGATCATTTCAGTAGTGAGCAGGAAGCAGTTAATGGGCTTAATGAAGGGAGGACAGCTTAATGGACAATCATGCCAGTATTAAAATGTTGAGTAAAAGTAATAATGTTGGTTTAGCTCGGTTATCAGTTGCTGCGTTTGCATCAGAGCTAGATTTTACACTAAATGAAATTGAAGAAATAAAGGTGGCGGTTTCTGAAGCAGTAACCAATTGTATTATACATGCCTATCCTCTGGAAGAGGGAGAAATCAATATTGATTTAAAAATTGAAGATAAGAAACTTATAATAGTCATTGAGGACCAGGGAGTGGGTATAGAGGATATCGATGCCGTTATACAACCTTCATATTCTACCAAGGAAGAACATATGGGGCTCGGCCTTGCTTTTATTGATTCTTTTATGGATGAGTTTGAATTACAGTCAGATCAGGAAAACGGTACATCTCTCTGGATGATGAAGATACCTGAGAAATATAGTTCAGAGAAAAAAGATAATGTTGTATAACGGGAAGGTGGAAATATGAATTATAATATGATCAACCTTCCTGATCTGGAATTGCTGAGCGATGACGAGGTGGCCAGGTGTATTCAACTTGCCCAGCAGGGGGATGAAGAGGCCCTTGATAAGGTAGTCAGGCATAATTTAAAATTAGTATTAAAAGTTACATATCGATTTAAAAATACTGGTTATGAGCTGCAGGATCTCTTTCAGATAGGTGTCATTGGCCTGATAAAGGCTGTTAAGGGATTTGATGTCAGTAAGGGATTTAAATTTTCTACATATGCTGTTTCAAAAATAATAGGAGAGATCAGGCTCCATTTAAGGGATGATGGTATCATAAAGGTAAGTCGTTCATTAAAGAAAATTGCCGGAATTGTACGGAAGAAAGAGGAGGAATTAAAGAAAGAATTGAATCGTTCACCTTCGATAAACGAACTATCAGCAGCAACAGAGGTGCCCAGAGAGGAAATAATCAAGGCACTGGAAGCAAACAAGAATCCCACCTCTATCTATCAACCTATCAACAATAACAAAGATGGTGAGTTATTTCTCCTTGATAGCCTGCATGATGAAGAGAGTGATTCGGATATTACCTCCTTTGATAAGCTTGAACTGGTAGAGGTGATCCGGAACCTGGATCCTCGCTCACGGAAAATTATCTTCATGAGGTATTTTGAGGACAGGACCCAGCAGGAAGTTGCAGAGGAAATAGGCGTCTCCCAGGTACAGGTATCCAGGCTGGAGAAAAAGATACTGCAGGAATTGCGGGATTTGTTATAAATATTAAGCTAAATTGTCGAAATAGTATGAAAATATTTTATCTAGAAGCTTATAATATTGTAATTAAAAATATTTAACTAATAATAACTTACTATCAATAATAAAGTAAAATAAAACAGGCAGGTGTAGATAATCCCTGCCTGTCTTTTTTTTTATCCAGTGTTTTTGGATATGGCCGAGAATTTTTTGTATATAATAACGATAATTACAAAATACTAAAGTCAGAGATTTTCTTAATAATATAATTTAAAGTTAGATTTATAAGTGAAAATCAGGTTTATAAGTAAAGGTTTCGTTTAATAAGTAAAGGCCAGAATTAAAATAAAGTGAAATAACCATTTTATTCAGCATTAAAAATATGAGGTGATTATTATCAGTAAATACCTGGATATAATAATAGTCATAATGGTAGTGGTTTTATTAATATTCATTGCCTATTATTTTCTGATACCAGGGCTGGGCCAGGAAATACCGGCAGATGCCTTAAAGATATAGGTTATCAGGGCCTGTTTTCGACAGGCTCTCATTATTGTGTAACGTAAAAATAAAGCTTTGGATCTTTTTTAAACAGTTCTTCATCTGTACATTGCAAACAGTTTCAGTACATTGCAATATAATCTAAAAAATAAAGTAGGTGATAGTTTGAAAAATATTAATAAAACAAAGGATGAATATAACAATATAGTAAAAAAAAATCAGCCTCCTATACATAAAGGAGCAAATATAATAAAGGCTTTTTTAATAGGAGGTTCAATCTGTCTAATTGGACAGGGTATATGGAATCTATATATGACTCTTTTTAACTATAGTCAGGAAGAAGCGGGTACCCTGGGGACCATCACCATGATATTTATAGGTGGTTTGTTGACTGGTCTTGGTATCTATGATGAATTTGGACAATTTGCTGGTGCTGGTTCAATTGTACCTGTAACAGGATTTGCCAATGCTATGGTTTCTCCTGCCCTTGAGTATAGACAGGATGGATTGATACTGGGCCTGGGAGCGAATCTTTTTTCTGTAGCTGGTCCAGTGCTAACCTATGGAATGGTGTCCGCCTTTATTATCGGTGTATTAAAAAAAATATTCGGGGGTTGAATTAATGGCAAAAAAGATAAATGGACAGACATTTATATATAACAATCCTCCCCATATTGTAAATCATGCTTCTACAGTTGGCCCGGAAGAAAGCAGTGGCCCTTATGGAGAATGTTTTGACCTTCACTGCTCAGATAGCAAATGTGGACAGGACAGCTGGGAGAAGGGTGAAAAAAAAATGACAGCAGATACCGTAGAACTGGCAATGTCAAAAGCAGGTGTTGCACCTGGTGATATTGACCTGGCTTTTGGTGGAGATATCCTTGATCAGAATATAACTGCCAATTTTGTTGCACGTGATCTTGATATTTCGTATATCGGATTATATGGGGCTTGCTCTACACTTATGGAGGGAATTGCCCTCGGTGCTGCTGTAATGGACGGGGGTTTTTCAGACTGTACTCTGGTATTTGGGTCAAGTCATTATCAGACAGCTGAGAGGCAGTATCGCACACCACTGGAATATGGGGCTCAATACCCTCCATATAAACAGTATACCATAACAGGTGCCGGAGCATATGTTATGGGTTGGTTGGGAGGAAAAGTCTGGATAACTCATTCTACTCTGGGCAAAGTAATGGATCTGGGCTTGACTGACCCCAATGATATGGGTTCTGCTATGGCACCTGCTGCAGCTGATACAATTTTACAGCATTTTACTGACACCTCCAGAGGTATTCAGGATTATGACCTTATACTGACAGGGGATCTGGGTATTACCGGGTTAAGAGTATTAGAAGCACTGCTTGAAGAAAAGAATATAAATACTGAGAATAAACTTAAGGATTGTGGAGCAGAAATCTTTGGGGGCAAAAAGAAATATGGCTCGGGAGGTAGTGGTGTTGGTGCAACAGCAGTGTTTCTCGGTAGTGTTATTATACCTAAAATCATAAATGGTGAGTTGAATAGAGTCCTGACAGTTGGTACAGGCGCATTATTAAGTCCGCTGACTATCAAACAGAAAGAGAGTATTCCGAGTATTGCACATGCGATAGTTGTGGAAAAGGTGGGAGGAGTATAAAATGGGGAGTTATCTTACTGCATTTCTTGTTGGAGGTGTAATTTGTACTATTGGTCAGATTATATTGGACAATACCAATTATACGCCAGCACATTTACTGGTTGGACTGGTTGTTCTAGGTTCTATTTTTACAGGTCTGGGGTGGTATGAACCGTTAATAAAATTTGCCGGTGCCGGTGTGACTATACCGGTTTCAAATTTTGGGTATATATTGACAAAGGGTGTGCTTGAGGCGGCTGAAAAAGATGGAATTCTGGGTCTTTTTAAGGGAGTTCTGGAAATGGCAAGTGCAGGAGTCAGTGCTTCGGTTCTCATAGCTTTTTTCATTGCAATCATTTTTAAACCAAAGGCTTGAGATAATATCTCTGCTATAATTAGAATTAATAAATACCTTTTCATGGTCCATAAAAGATTTTAAATTAT
>JBKGXW010000081.1:0-11046 GCA_046546395.1 Halanaerobiales bacterium | reverse complement strand
CGGCTTCTTCAGGCGACAAATGTTATCTTAACAAAATTCTATGATACTGTCAAGAGTTTATTAGGCTTTTTATTATATTCTTCATAAAGAAAAAAGTTCTATTAAAGTATAATAGAAAACCTTTAATATAAAGCTTGTATTTTGTACTTTAAAAACAACATGAGCCTATATCTATTCAGCATTAAAAAGCCCCACCTTAAACAAAGCAGGGCTGATTGGCAAAATATGCTTCAAAGATCTCTAATCATACTCTTTAACAATCTCTGTGTTCTTAAAATAATAGTTGATAATTTCTTCAGGGGATTTACCTTCCTTAGCCAGGGCATAAGCTCCCCACTGACTCATACCTACTCCATGACCATATCCAGAACCAGTAAAGCTATATCCATTACTGGATCTTTTAATCTCCGAAATTTTTGTAGACTTAAGTTTTTTTGAATCCAATTGATTTCGAAACTCAGCAGCTTTAACAGTTACACTGTTATTATCACTGAAAAATTTCATATCAATGACTCTCCCGGTATCATCTCGATTTACTATTTCTATCTTTTCAAGATTTTCAATATCCTTGCCCATTTTTGACAAAGCTTCTAAAATTCTCGATGATGTGAATAACGCTGTCCAGTTTTGAACATCTACAGGAGCAAGGTCATCCGGCGATCTTACGCTTTTAATATAGGGAGGTTCATTTTTCTCATATGCCAGCCCCACCTTTGCCGATGTAGTCTGACCCGCGGCACTGGAATGAAACCAGGCACTTATATAGTCATCTTCATATACTACAGCCTCTCCCCGCGTTGTTTTGACTGCTTCTCTCAATTCAGGGGTAATATTTTCAGGTGTGTATTCCTGTGCAAATTGATAACTACCACTAATAGTATTTGTCTGATTTTCTTCCATGTATTTCAGGGCAAAGGTACGAGCTATAATGGCCTGTGCTGCATATGCATTTTCTGGCCAGCCAGATTTCATTTCACCTGCAACAACACCAGTTATATAATCTTCAAACATCATCGTCTTCTCCTGATCGTTATTCAATACAACCACTATCTCCGGTTCTGCCGTCAGTTTATTTCTCTCCCTGACCCCCTTAACCCTGGTCTGGTTACAGGCACTTAAAACAATTGTCAATAGACAGAGTATTATTAATAAATTAATCTTATATCTATTATACAAGTAAGAATACCTCCTTCTTCATTCTAAGGTTTATTTTATCTTTTATCTAAAGATTTTATACAATATACTTTAGTAATCCCTACTCGAAATAGATAATTATATTTAGGTGTCATTTAAGATAGTTAGTGTTCAACTACATCAAGTTATTTAAAATTAATTATACCCCTGGAAAAACAAAAAGCCCACCTGGATGTAAATCAGATAGGCTATGTATATTTGTTAGTTTAACTATAACAGTCCTATATTTTAATTATTATATCATCCAAGGAGTCCTTCAATCAAACCTCCAACCCAGTTGACAAAAGATCTCCATATCCTTGTAAAAAAACCGGCTTTCTCTATATTTTCAGAAGCCAGTATATCAACCCGGCCCAGAATTTTGCCTTCCTGTAATATCAATACTTCTCCTATTTTCTGGCCTTCCTCAATAGGCGCCTTTAGTTCTTCCTCTATATTGACTTTCTTGGAAATTGTATCTCTTGTACCCTTTTTAATCACAACATAAAGATCTTCTGCAGCATATGCAGTAGTAACAGTCTGCTTCCCATTGGGAACCTCTATATTTTGAACCTCATCACCCTGGGAAATTCTCAGTTCTTTATTAAAGGCGTTAAAACCATAATCAAGCAACCTTGATGTTGCTTCTTCCCTTTCTCTTTCTGTATCGGCAGCCATCACTACAGAAATAAGTCGCATATCATCCCTTACTGCAGTAGCCGACAGGCAGTAACCTGCTTCCTGAGTATGACCGGTTTTTAGCCCATCCATGCCTGGATAGTATCTAATTAATTTATTGGTATTTGTCAAGTCCGCTTCCCTTCCAGGAAGTTGTAACAATTCGTGCCAGATAGATGCCCATTGCAGAATCTGAGTATATTTTACTAATTCACGGGACATGATGGAAATATCACGAGCAGTGCTATAATGTTTACCATATTCTTCAGGTAAACCTGTGGTGTTTTCAAAGTGAGTATTTTCCATGCCCAACTCTTTTGCTCTTTCATTCATCCAGTTGACAAAATTTCCATAAGTTCCCGCAACAGTTTCTGCAACAGCAACACTTGCATCATTCCCCGATGCTATTGTAACAGCCTTTAGTAAGTCTCCAAATTTCACCCGGGTTCCAGCTTGTAAAAAGATTTGCGATCCCCCCATAGATTCGGCGAACCTACTTATAGTTACTTCATCCTCCATACTTATTTCTCCACTTTCCACCTGTTCCATAGCAATCAATAATGTCATAATCTTGGTTATACTTGCTGGGGGAAGCTGTTCATCAGCATTTTTTTCATACAAAACCTGTCCTGTTTCTGCATCTATTAAAATAGCTGCTCCTACATCTAGATCAAACTCCTGAGCATTTATAGTGAAAGCAAAACTTGTAAAAACCAGAATTACAGCAAAAATAATTAAATGTTTTTTCATAGTATAATTCAACCCTCCAGTTTATGAATCTCTTATTCTATATGACTTCCGCTTTCCTTTGTACAGGTTTTAGCCTCTTCCCAATAATAATCCATTTCCTCAAGTGTCATATCCTCCAATAAATTCCCTTCATTTTTTGCAATACTCTCTATATACTGAAACCTATTCTTGAATTTTAATATAGTAGCCAACAACGCTATCTCCGGGTTAGTATTTAGAAAACGCGATAAGTTAACAACAGAGAATAGAAGATCGCCGATTTCAAGAGAGGCATCCTCAAGATCGTCATTATTAATTGCCTCCTCCACTTCATCTACTTCTTCCCTGACCTTATCCAGTACATCCCGTATATTGACCCAGTCAAATCCCACTTCAGCAGCTTTTTTCTGTACTTCAGCGGCCTGATTCAAAGCTGGTTGTCCGGTAGCCAGATTATCTAAAATAGATATTTCCTCAGATTCTTTTCCCTTTACTTTTTTCTCGGATTCTTTTACTTTATTCCAGAGTA
This sequence comes from Halanaerobiales bacterium, assembly GCA_046546395.1. Classification (GTDB taxonomy): domain Bacteria; phylum Bacillota; class Halanaerobiia; order Halanaerobiales; family DTU029; genus JBDNGI01. Next base: position 7,937 of record JBKGXW010000081.1, on the reverse strand, counting down.
TGCTGACATCCTCGGGAGTTACCGCCTCTTTATCTGAAAAAACGTGGGGGTGTCTACGGATTAATTTATCACTAATCCCACGGAAGACATCTACCAGATCAAATATTTCCTCTTCCCGGGCTACCTGAGCCTGAAAAACTATCTGCAGAAGTACGTCTCCTAATTCTTCTTTCAATAAATCCATATCATTTTTTTGAAGTGCTTCTACCACTTCGTAGGCTTCTTCAACTATATATGGCTTTAAAGAATCCAGTGTCTGCTTTTTATCCCAGGGACAACCATCTGTTCCCCGTAATTTTTCCATTATATTAACCAGTCGAATCAATTCATATTCAAGATTTTCTTTATTCATATCAATCCCTCACTAATCTAATTCTCTTTAACATTATGGCTATTTTTTCCCCAGCCGGAAGTAATATAATATCAGTATATTTAATTTCATTTAATAAGAGTAAAAGCATAAAATAAGTAATGGTAGCTATAAATACAATTGAAAAAGTAGCTACTTGAAGATTGTATCCAGTAATTAAAGCCAGATATCTATTCAAAAGACCAAAGCCTTGATGTACTATTATACCCATTATAGATACAGCTATCAATGGTTTTAATAATAATTCATTAAACTTAAACTTAAAATGAGTATATCTGTGTACAAAAATCAAATTTAAAATAGCGGCTACCGCAAATCCTGTGACTGTTCCAAAAGCCGCTCCCCTGATACCTATTTCTGGTTGGACAGTTAAAAAATAATTTATAATACCATTGGTAATAGCACCAATCAAAAGATTCCAGGCTGGTACTCTGTTTTTCCCACTACCATGTAATATAGCTGAACTAGTTTGCTGAAGGGCAATAAAAAAAACTCCCCAGCAAACAATTCGTAATGATACTGAAGCACCTGTTGAATCAAAAACAACTGTTGTCAGAGGTTCAGCAAGCAAATATAAACCGATAGATGCTGGTAAACCCAAAAGTATTGCTAATCTCAGAGCCGTCTGAGTCCTTCTCCTTATAAGGTCATCCCTTTTCAAGGCAAAGGCTTCTGAAATTGATGGTACTAGACTGACTGCCAGTGAAATTGTAATAATAGTGGGAAAGTTAACCAGCACCTTTGCCATACCTTGTAGTTGTCCAAAAAATACATTTGCCTGTTGAGCAGAAAAACCTGCCGTCTGCAATCTACCAGGTACAATAGTTGCATCAACTAAATCCATTAATGGCTGTACAAGTGCTGCAACAGTTACAGGTATTCCAATATGGGCGATCTCCTTACTGACTTCCCAACTGTTTATATTTTCAATTACGCCTTTCTGCACAAAACCCCATATCTCTTTTCTCTTCCTATAGTATATAAAAAGAAGGGTAAAAAGTCCAGCAATTGATCCTGTAACAGCTCCAAATGTTGCACCAGCTGCTGCTAAGCCCTTACCATAACCATTGGCTGTCAGGAAGTATACAAGGCTTATCATGGTTAACATTCGTACAAATTGTTCTATTATCTGAGAATAAGCTGTCGGTTTCATATTCTGTAGACCCTGAAAAAAACCTCTATAAGTAGCCATTATTGAAACTATAAATATTGCAGGTGAAATAGCTATCACCGGATAAAAAGCATCGGCTGTCCAGCCGAGGAAATTTACCAAGGGTTTTGCCAGTACTGCCATCAAAATAGAGAAAAATAATCCCACAATAACACTTAGTTTTCTGCCGGTCCTAAATATCATAAATGCACTTTTCCGTTGTTCTCTGGCAATCCTGTCAGATATTAACTTGGCAAGTGATACAGGAATTCCTGAGCGGGATATTACCAATAGTGTAGTATAAATGGGATATGCATAATGATAAAGCGCTAACCCATCCGCATCCAGTATCCTGGCAATTATAATTCTGTATACAAACCCCATAACTTTGGCAATTAATCCTGCAATAGTTAAAATTGCTGCACCTTTTATAAAGCTATTACCCTTATCAGCCATCACCAACTACTCCCCTTTTTGTTTCACAGTTTATTATTCATATAACTAATCTTGTTTTAGTCTCCAGGCAAAATCAATATTATCTTTCTCTGTTAATTTACCCTATAGTGTATTCTGTTATTTTTTTTTATAATCATTTCCAGAATTAAATAAGTTAAAGACTGATAATAGTTATTTAATATCTCTATTTAATCCCCCCATAGTAGGGGGGAAATAAGTATTATTATTGCTCCATCTGTTTTGCCAGAAAAGATGCTGCAGTTGTTGTTAGTTTCATTTCTAATTCTCCAACTTCTTTCCCTTCTTCTTTGGAACTCATTACAACCACACCAATAGGGTCACCTTCTACTATTATCGGAGCCAGAACCGAGGATGAAAACACATAATCCTCGTTATCTTCAACTCCCTGACAAAAGGCAGCAGCACCTTTTTCATTTATAATTGTGGCTCTTCTATTTTCCATTACCTTTTCAGCTTCCGGACTTATTTGTTTTTCAAGAAATACCTTCCGCTGAACTCCTGAAACAGCAATCACTACATCCCTGTCCAAAACAAAAACGCCATGGTCTGTTTCCTCAGCTAAAGCATCAGCATATTCCTGTGCAAATTCGCTTAACTCACCAATAGGAGAATATTTTTTGAGGATAACTTCCCCCTCTCTATCTACAAATATCTCTAAAGGTTCGCCTTCTCTAATTCTCATTGTTCTCCTGATTTCTTTTGGTATAACGACTCTGCCCAGATCATCAATTCGCCTAACTATACCTGTTGCTTTCATTTTTTGCTGGGCAAACCAGCATTCACCTCCCTTGGAGTTATATACAAGCTCCCTTTTTAGACCAGATTGGTTCCCGGGTGGTAAAAAGAGAAGTTGATATTGATAGCTTTCCCGCGAGAGGTAAAATTATACCATATAAGTAAATAATACAAGTCTATTGATTGGTACTAAGCTGATAATAATTAGTGATAACTTCCTGAAAATCATCAAGTCCTTCGGCACGTATACCGATGACAGGTTTATTCCCTATACGCACTTTAATTCTCCGCTGATATTTATCAAGAAGTTCCATGATAACCCTGCCATCAACCTTATTCTGACTAGAATAAATACAATTGAAAACACCCTTTTTCTGGATAATTTTCTCCATCCCCAGGTATCCAGCCTTTATCTTTATTTTACTGATTCTAATCAGATTCATTACTTCTTCAGGGGGTTCTCCAAACCTGTCTATTAATTCATCAATCACATCAATAAATCCTTCTTCTTTTTTAACTTTAGTTATTTTCTTGTATATCTCGATCTTCTGTTGAGAATCAGAAATATAGTTTTCTGGTATATAGGCATCTATGTTAAACTTTACTTCAACCTCTCTATCTTCATCTCTTTCCTTACCTTTGATTTCTTTAACAGCACTATCAAGTAATTTACAATATAACGAAAACCCAACAGAGGCAATATGCCCGTGTTGTTCTGGTCCCAGAAGATTCCCTGCTCCACGTATTTCAAGATCTCTCATGGCAATCTTGAATCCAGAGCCAAGATTGGTAAATTCCTTGATAGCCTTGAGGCGCTTTTCTGCAATCTCTGGTAGAATACGATCCTTTTCATACATTAAATAGGCATACGCTATCCTGTTGGAACGACCAACTCGCCCTCTTAATTGGTACAATTGAGCCAGTCCCATCTGTTCAGCCTTATTTATGATTATTGTATTTACAGAAGGTAAATCAAGACCGGTTTCAATAATGGTAGTGCAAACAAGTACATCATACTCCTGATGATAAAATTTCAACATTATTTTTTCCAGTTTATGCTCATTCATCTGTCCGTGTGCAATGGCAATCCTACAATCAGGAACTAACTTTCGGATACGATCTGCCTTTTCTTCAATGTCTTCGACCCTGTTATGAACAAAATATACCTGTCCATTCCTGGATAATTCCTTACGGATTGCATCCCTTATCAGTTCGGAGTTAAACTCCCTTATATAGGTCCTGATCGGATAACGATTTTCTGGAGGTGTTTCAATTACACTCATATCCCGGACACCTACAAGAGCCATGTGAAGTGTACGCGGAATCGGTGTGGCAGTCATTGTAAGAACATCGACATTTCGTTTAAATTCTTTCAGTTTTTCTTTGTGAGTAACACCAAAACGCTGCTCTTCATCTACAATAAGAAGCCCCAGATCATCAAAAATAATATCACTTGATAATAGTCGGTGTGTACCAATGATTATATCAACTTTACCAACTGCCAGTCTTTTTAGAACATTCTTTTGTTCTGTAGCTGTCCTGAACCGACTCAACATCTCAATATTAATTGGGTAATTCTCCATTCTCTCTCTGAAAGTGTTAAAATGCTGCTGAGCTAGAATAGTTGTCGGAACGAGTATCGCTGCCTGCTTCCCTTCCATGACTGCCTTAAATGCAGCCCTGATTGCAACCTCTGTCTTACCATATCCTACATCTCCACAGAGCAACCTGTCCATCGGAGAATCATCTTCCATATCCTGTTTAACATCTTTGATAGCCTTTAACTGGTCAATGGTTTCTTCATATGGAAATGCCTCTTCAAATTCCTGCTGCCAGACGGTATCTTCAGAAAAGGCATAGCCCTTAACTGTCTCCCTTTCTGCATATAATTCCAATAATCCTATCGCCATCTCCTTGACAGAATTCTCAACCTTCTGCTTTACTTTCTTCCATTCACTGCCGCCCAGTTTGTATAACCTGGGTGGACTCTGGTCAGCACCTATGTATTTCTGAACCAGATTTACCTGATCTGTAGGAACATATAGCTTATCTTCACCTGCATACTTAATAACCAGATAATCAAGGTGTTGGTCCTGAATTTCCATAGTTTTGACGCCAAGGTACTTGCCAATCCCATGATTTTCATGAACAACATAGTCCCCCACATTTAATTCATTGATGGAAGAAATCTTAACTCCATCCTCAAATTCCTGAATTTGTCTCTTTCTCTTCTGTTTCTTGCCAAATACCTCTTTCTCGGTAAGAACAAACAAATTGATATCTTCAAATACAAATCCCTCTGCCAGGCTACCGGCCTTTACAATTATTTCTCCTCTGTTATAATTCCCTTCTTTAAAAAAAACAGGAAGGTTCTTTTCTTCAAGAAACCCACTAATGCGCCTGGCCTTACTGGTAGAATTTAGTGTTAATACTACCCTGTATTTTTCTTTAACGAGCTCAGCCAATCTATCAGCCAGCAACTCAACCTTTCCGTGAAATGGTTCCACTCCCCTGGTCTTTAGATTAAAGATATTTTCTGTTTTGTAAAAAGGAGTTTCTACATATCTGGAATAAAAGTAGAGCCGTCTAAAGTTTTCTATCTGCTCCAGGATACCATTTGCGGTATGAAAATTCTCGATATAACTTGGGATAACACTTCCCTGTTCCAGTAAAGTAGCCTGAGTGTCTGCAATTTCCTGTTCGAACTTCCCTATTTTATGCCATATTTTATCAGTCTGATCAAACAAGAGAATTGTATTATCAGGTAGGTAATCCATAAATGTATCCAGTTTCTTATAAAAATATGGTAAAAACTGCTCATACCCTGGAAATTCATGAAGCTCCTGTAGTTTTTCCAGAGATTCTTTCATTTTCTCCTCAAGATACCGGGCTTCCTCTTTATGCCCCAGAGCAATCAATTTATCCACCGCACTTAGAAAATCTTCCTTTATCTCAGGAATAGCATTATATATCTGTTCACTGAGGAGAATAATTTCCCGGGCAGGCGAAATTATAATATCATTTAAATTAATGCTTGACCTCTGTGTTACAGTATCAAACTGCCTGATAGAATCTATTTCATCTCCAAACAACTCAATACGATAAGGTTTTGAGGCGGATATAGTAAAGATGTCCAGTATTCCACCCCGGATACTATACTGGCCCTGGTCCTCAACCATATTTACTCTCTCATAACCCAGAACAGTCAGCTTTCGGGAAATATCTTTTAAATCTACCTCATTACCTACCTTAATTGTTAGTGAATGTTCCAGGAATCTATTTATGGGCATCATTTTCTTCATTAATGTATCTATTGTTACCAGCACAATCCTGGATTCCTTTGGCTTAAAGACAATCTGTTCCAGCACCGACAACCTCTCTCCCAGTTCATGCATATCTGCTACTAACTGTTCATGAGGCAGTATTTCCAGTTCCGGGTATATCAAAATCCGGTCTTCATCTACTAATCTGACAAGATCCTCATAATATTTCATCATATGATAATTATCATGAGCTATGATTAATATATTATCCTCGATTTCAGATACAATATTCCCTATAAAATATATTAATCTTGAGTCATCTAGACCAGCAACTGAAGCCAGTCCTGAAGCTTCTAAATCAGACAATATATTGTCAGTTAATCCATAACCCAATAAAAGTTCACTAAACTCCATACCTAATTCTCCCTATTAACCAATTTTTACTTAAAAGATATAATCCCTGAACAATACCAAAACGACCCCTACTAAAAGCACGGGCCTTTAATACTATATTATTATAATACTTATACTCTCATCATCAGCAATTTCAGATTGTTGGTTTGTTTTCCTGTAATATTCTATTCAAAATTAATTATACTTATTCATTGCAGTCTGGTACCCATTGATTATTATTTCTTTGACAATATCATAAATCTTATCCAATGACTCATCTATTACTTTTTTCTCTTCTGTACTGAAATGACCAAGTACATAGTCAATAACAGAAATCCTGCCCTGTGGTGAATCAATCCCTATCCTAATACGTGGTATCTCCTGGGTTCCAAGATTATTTATAATTGATTTTAAACCATTATGCCCGCCAGCACTACCATTTTCTTTAACCCTGATTTTCCCAGTAGGTAAATCCAGGTCATCATAAATAATAACTATATGTTCAAGGGGTATTTTATAATAATCAATAATTAATCTTACCGACTCGCCACTATTATTCATATATGTTAAGGGCTGCGCCAGCAAGACTTTTTCGTTATTAATGCGCCCCTGACCCACTATTGCTTTAAACTTGTTGGATGTTGAATTAATGTTTAATTCCTCTGCCAGAGTATAAATTGCTTTAAAACCAACATTATGCCTTGTATTTTTATATTTTGGTCCAGGATTTCCCAGGCCAACAATTAAAAACATAGTAATTCCCCCATGCTAGATGGAAAGCGTAACCCCGTAAGGATTACGCTTATTGTAATCAAAAATTATTCTTCTTTTTCTTCTGCATCTTCTTCTGCATCTTCTTCTGTTTCTTCTCCGATAACTTCTGGTTCCATGAATTCTTCTTCCTCTTCTTCCTCTTCTTCCTCTTCAGCTGGGAATGCAAGGGTTACAATAACTTCTTCAAGAGGAGTAACAATATCAATATTGTCACCAACTTCAACATCACTTACACTAATAGAATTTCCAATATCTAAGTTGCTGATATCAACTTTAATTTCTTCAGGTATATCAAGAGGCAGACATTCAATATCAATCTCTCTTAATAATTGTTGTAATACCCCACCTTCTTTAACACCAGGTGCATCTCCTACAAGATTTACTGTAACGGAAACAATAATTTTTTCATCCATGGATATATGTAGGAAATCTATATGTTTTAATTCCCCTGATATAACATCCTTCTGGACTTCCTTAACCATCGCTGTTTCTTTACCTTCGCCTTCAATATCCAGGTCAAATATAGCATTTCCGCTCAGCTTATGCTTTAAATCCTGAGGATTAACGGTTAAAGCCTGTGGTTGACGACTTTTACCATAGATTACTCCGGGAATTAGTCCATTACTTCTAAGTTTGCGAGCAACACCTTTCCCTGTAGCCTCTCTGACTTCTGCTTTCAGATTATATCTTTCCATAAAAAACCCTCTCCTTTAATTATTCAATAAAATTTTAATTTTAAACGCATTGATAATTTTATTATGACCATATTCGATTA
>JBKGXW010000080.1:0-11250 GCA_046546395.1 Halanaerobiales bacterium | reverse complement strand
CAAATAAACTGACGCAAATAAACTGACGCAAATATACCAGTGACCAAATAAAAAACCATGCCACTAATAACAGGGCATGGTTTTCTTAGAATTCTATTTTCCATCAGGAACTTATATTAAATAAAGAATGGCAATCAGCTGTTATACTCTTTTGTGACTACCTGAGTTCTATAATAATATTATCATCACCTGGTACTACAATATCAATTTGACCTGTATAATAACTATTTGTTGCGCTTACAGTCCAGCTGCCTTCGCTTAAGGTCAGTGAAAAACGTCTGCTTTCTTCATCGGCATATGCCGTCACCTGTTTATTTGTCCGGGGATTAGTTGCCAGTATCTTAATAAGATCTGAATTATTATCGGCAAAATCATCGTCAGTTGAATCACTAATCTTTAAGGCTCTATTAATATTAACCAGTCCAGCCCCATATTCATTGTCTTCACCTGCTGGACCAAGATCATCTGAGGTATCTTTGAGCAGCTTCTTGATTTCCGAAGGGTTATTGATGCCATTACTATATAATAAGGCTGAAAGACCTGCGACATGTGGTGTAGCCATCGAAGTACCTTGAGCCCAGGTATATTCATGGACAGTAGTATCATTATCCATATATCCGGCTGTGCTAAGAATTGTATTATAGTCATGACCCGTGACTGAATTATCTCCACCTGGTGCAACTATATCCAGATTGGGACCATAATTTGAATAATAGGCTCGTTCTTTAGTAGGTCCAACTGCACCAACGCTTATTACCTCAGGATATTGAGCGGGATAGAGTATTGGTGTACTGCCGTTGTTTCCTGCTGCAGCAACAACTGTTACGTTATTATTGATAGCATATTCGATTGCCTCTCTCAGGGAGGTCGAGTCTACTGAACCAGCCAGACTGAGGTTGATTATATTGGCGCCATTGTCAACAGCCCAGTGTATTCCGGCGATAAGGGCGCTATAGCCGCCACTACCCCCTGGGCCTATAACTCTTACTGGCATAATACTGATATCCCAGTTGATTCCTGCAATTCCTTCACTGTTGTTGGTTACAGCACCTATTATTCCGGCTACATGAGTTCCATGGCTGAAATCAGGATCAGTATCAGTGGGGTCATCATCATGATCAATAAAATCATATCCTTTAGTTATGTTTCCCTGAAGGTCAGGGTGTTCAGGGAGTATACCGGTATCTAATACAGCTACCGTTACATCACGACTTCCTCTGGTGCTATCCCAGGTTTTTTCTATATCCAGCATTTTAAGGTTCCACTGCTGTTTTAGAAAGGCGGGGTCATTCGGCATTGCCTGAATATGTATCAGGTATTCAGGTTCGATATATGATATTAATGGATTACTCTGTAAGGAATTGATAAACTCATTGTCCTGGTCACTCAGTTTTACTTTATACATGTCAGAGGCAATACTGTTTAGCACCTTTCCCTGTTTTTTTAAAATCTGGTTTTCAAGCTGCTCTCTATCAATATCTTCAGTAAATTTAATAATATATTCCTGGGGATTATAATATGCTGTTTTTACAGGAGATGTAAAAACATCTTCCGGGACATTGTTACTCAGGGTGCTAATAGTATTACTGACAGTACCTCTGTTGTTTGTTTCAAGATTGTCTGTAGTTGAGTCAGGTAACTGGACGATTCCATTAATTACAATTTGTTTTTCGTCATCGTCATTACTACATCCGGTTACCAGTACTGTTATCAGTATCATTATTATCAAGATTATTTGTCTGTTCTTTTTGCATTTATACATGTCCGTAACCTGCTTTCTAAATAATTAGATTTGCTGATTTGATATACTCATTTGGTTTATTCAGCTAATTTTTGATTAATCAGGAGGATTATTATTTACCCAGGAGTGATAGTGAGTATATTTTTGATTCCTTATGTAAACTAATTATATTTATTTTCGCAAAATCCTTTAGGTAGTTGATGGAAATTTTTATTTGCAGGTATTATTGTGAAATGGTAGAATAATAATAATGTGGAATTATAATGTTAGAACTTATAAGGGGAAGTTATAATGAGGAATTTATGGAGGAATAAAATTGTAGATATCTATATTATCAAAGAGGTACTATTACCATATATCGCTGGAGTTGCCATTGTCACAGTGATAGGACTGAGCAACCTTCTGTTTGAACTTACTGAGTTCATCATTAAACAACAGGTACCAATACCGCTAGTGGTGGAGCTTTTATTGTACAAACTCCCTGATATTATTGTACAGACCTTCCCGATAGCTATATTATTCGCTACAATATACAGCATGTCCAGGTTGAATCGGGAAAATGAATTTACTGCCTTCAGACTGGGAGGTATCAGTCTTTATAGAATAATGCTCCCACTAATTTTTATGGGAATTGTTATAAGTGGAGTGACATATTTTATTAATGAACAGGTGGTACCATGGTCCAATCATGAGTTTCAGAATATTATTCGGATAAACATATTAAAACAGAAAAAGCCAGATGTTGAGGACAATGTTTTTTTTAAAGGACCAGAAGGAAGACTTTTCTATGTAGGCGGATTTAATCAGCTGGAAAACACACTGGAAAAGATAGTTGTTTATCAATTGCCTGATGGCCAGAAGTATCCTGAGATTATTACAGCTCAATCTGGTGTTATTATGGGTATAGGTGAAGAGGAAGGTGGAGAGGAAGGTAGTAAATGGCGTTTAAACAGCGGTATTATCCATCGTTACTCTGAAGAGGGTAAGCCCCATCAGACTATCATGTTTGATACAATGGAATATGAGATAGTTAATCAGGCCAGTTTGAATAATTTCTTCGGCGAACAGCGGACAACAGCCGAAATGAGCAGAGAGCAGTTGGGAAAAAATATCAGACTTTTTCAGAGAAGCGGTATTGAAGTGACACCTTTACTTGTTGATTACCATCTGAAACTTTCTATGCCACTGACTGCTTTAATCTTTATCCTGATCGGAACTCCCCTCAGTTTGAGTAGTAAGGATAGCCCTGCAGCCAGTTATATATTTACTGTTATAATAGTATTTCTATATTATCTTATTCTATCTCTTTCCCGTTCTTTCGGTAAAAACGGGAGTTTGCCCCCACTATTTGCTGCCTGGCTGCCGAATATATTCTTTGGAGTAATCGGGATAATGCTGTTGGCCTGGCGGGAGAAATGGCAGAGCTTTACGTCCAGGATTCCCTTCCTGGGGGTAATCTTCTTCCTGCTTTTCATGTTAAGTCCTATGGGTACAGCTCAGGCTGAATCACTAAGTGTATCCAATGCTGAGCAGCTGAGTTATAATCAGGAACATGGAAAATTTGAATTGACCGGGGATATTGCCGGGCAGTACAGCCATTTTCATATACTGGCAGACAAAGTGACAATCAAGATGAAAGACGGTACAGAAGAAGTTCATTCTGAGATTGATGAATTAAACATGGAGCAGGGTAAGTTTACGGGATGTGATCTGGAAAGTCCTCACTATTACTTCGATGCCAGAGAGGTTATAATTTACCCTGAGGATTATCTGATAGCAAAACATGTTACCTTCCGTGAGCTGAACGGCCGCTTACCGCTTTTTTACTGGCCCTATCTCTATATATCGCTCAAGGATAGAGATCAGCGTCTGGTACCTGAAATCGGCTACAGTAGTAGTCGGGGTTGGTTTTTAAAGACTACCTATCATTACTTGTATGATGATAGACTCCCGGGAGAATTATATATGGATTATTATACAAAGTCAGGATTTGCTGGTGGTTTTAAACAATTCTTTTTCCATGAAGAGGACCTGGAAGCATTTATCTATCTCTACGGCCAGGAAAACAAAACAGATATCCCCAATCTCTTCAACTGGGAAGGTGAGATAAAGATAGATAATGATAAAAACCAGTGGAAGACAGACGCCTATCTAAAATACATTAATTATGACCAATATGATAAACTGGATGGCAAGATTCGGCTGGATAATAATGCGGATACCTGGTCTTTGAAGATAGATTCCAGTTTTAGCAATAAGGATTATTATGATTCAGATAAAAATGATGATGAAAATATAGGTTTTAACCTCACTTATGATAAAGATTTTATATATAACTGGAAGTACTATTTAAATTTCTATAGATATTACAGTTACAATAAGGATGATGGTCTAAAGCAGAGATGGGGAGGCCTGACCTATCTATCAAGAGATATAGGTCAACTTGATTACCGATTGACTTTTGAACGACGGGCACCGTCGTATACAGAAGAAGATGACGAAAAGGATAAGATAACATATTATCGACTGCCAGAACTTGAGCTTAATTATACACCCCGGGGTCTTATGGACTATAAAATCCAGTTGGGTAATTACTATGAAAATAATTCAAATATAACTGCATATCGTCTTCATGGCAATGCAAACCTTAATAAGACCTGGAGATTTTTTGATAGAATAAGCTTTACTACTGACCATGATCTGATAGGAAGGGTTTATAACATCAGGGATGATGATACCACTTACAATTATAATTCACCAGATTCCAGATTCGTTTATGACCTGCCATATCAGCTTAGCTACAACAATGTAAATACAGCCAAAATATCGTTATTTCAGGGTCTGAACTGGACTAATAGGTACACATTCAGTGATTATGTAGGGCAAAGTGTTTTTTCTTTTGACAATGCCAGAAAAACCGAAAGGATCAATACCGGTCTTAACTATACAAGAGGTGGATGGAATTCTTCGTTGAGTACAGCATATGATATTCATAATGGTTCATATTCACCAATTACCATAAGAAGTAGCTGGCGAATCCAGGATGGTTGGAATTTAAATATGGGTACTTCATATAATATTGAAAATGAGACCTTTGCTGATTTATATATAACCAACAAGTATAATGATGATAACTGGCAGATTAATAATGGACTCAGATATGATCTGAATAACAATCTGCTGAAACGGGTGGATAACCAGATAGTATATGAATATAATGATGAATGGCATTTTGCTTTAAATACAATCTATGATAATCAGGATAAAAGATTTGAAACGGCAAATCTGAAATTAAAAAAACTTTTTCATTGTAGATCACTTACCTTCAGTTATAACTATCTCAAACAGGAATATACACTGGAGTATAACATCAATTTATTTCCTGATCAGAAATTTATGGTAGGAAGCAGTGAAGAAGATTCCTTTATGTTCGATGTAGGAATAGATGATCTGATAAGTTCCGAAAACTAAGGAGTGTTAGTTTGAAAGAAATTTTTTGTATAATTTTGTGCCGTGAGTACAGCGAAAGGAATGATATTTATAATGAAAAAGGTATTAATACTTAGTCTGGTAACTATCTTATTGTTTACTGCCTTTTTGTTGTCAGAGGGCATCATGGCCTCTGAGACTACAGAAACTGCTACTGACTCTGTCGACAGCTCTAGTGTGGACGAAGATACAGATGAGGGAACTATTCAGGAAGAGTCATCCGCTAGTGAAGATGACTCAAATCAGGGCCAATCATCCATAGATGAGAACAGTCTGGATGGAGAAACCCTGCCAGAAGGAGAACAGTCTGAAGAAGACTTGATTGAGCAGGAAGAGGGAGGCAATTCTACAGGTGAGGATTCCCTGATTATAAAGACCAGTCGTGTAAGCACTTCTGATGATATAATAAAAGGAAGCGATGGAATAACAATGATAAAAGGTGATGTTGAGATCAATGCAATAGAGGGCCTTTATTATGAGAATGAGAACAGGGCAGAGCTAGAAGGTGATGTGATTCTTTCACATGATAAAGGTGAAATCAATAGCAAGAAGATGGAGACCCGGATTAATGAAGACAGGTATATCTTTGAGGATGAAGTGTCCATGATTCAGCATCTTGATGATGGAGCGTTTACACTGGAAAGCCCCTACCTGGAATTAATGAAAGAAGATAATTCCTTTAAAGCAAATAAAGGGGTGGTTATAGTGTATAATGGGCGGACTCTCAAGGGAGATGAAGTATTTTATAATGATCAGGAGGAGACTCTGGAACTTATCTCCAATGTATATATTGAAGAAGAAGATGGGGACTGGGTCAGGAGTAAGCAGGCTGTGTTTTACCTGAAAACAGAGGAGTTCTCCGCTGAAGGAGAAGTTGAATTAGAAATAGGTATTTAGAAAGACTATTTATAATTCCATAAATTGCATACTGGATAACGTTTACATCTACTTCCATTGAGTGGTATAATAGTCACTGGATGGGAGTGAAAGACATATGTTTCTTTTAAAAACTAACTTTAGTAAGGATATTATTATACTTATAATAGCCTCCATTTTGTTGGGTACAGTCCTGGTTTATGCTGGAGGTTATTTGACTGATAATTATTTTATGAATATGGTCAGTGGTATAATAGGGGATTATGGTGAATATGATCTCCTGTTTACAATTTCTGCTGATAAGGAAGATATAGCCATTGACCAGATAAAAAAGATTGCTTCTGAAACATTGCCAGGTTCAAAGTTTAAGACTGGACCCAGGGTAGCCGGGAGTAGTAATTATTTACTGAAAATACCGGATGAATTCAAAGATGAAGAAATCTATACTGGCCTGGGGGAATATTTCTCAGATATCCCTGGTTTGATGAGTAAAAATATCATGACGGAACCTCGTCTATCTGTCAGGGGTTTCAGGGGAAATACCCGTTCATTTATTAGACCATTGATTGAAAAAATAGAGGGTATAGACTTTTTATACCCCACCAGTGATGGTTTTGATATCATTGTTAAAAAGCCGGAACTTGTCCCTGAGGTAAAGAGGAATATTGATGCCATCCTGGATAGTTATAGTATGCTGGAGATAAGGTATCCTCTCAATCAACATCCTGAGGACCTATCAGAGAAACAGGATCAGGTCATTAATTTAATAGAAGATGATATAAAAACGATAGTAAATGTAACAGACAATAATGATTCTGAAAGGGTATCTTTGCTGACAAGTCTGAAACAGATGAAAACTTTTCTGCTGTCTTATGCAAGTAAGGTTATAGTTGATGATGTAGAAAACAGTACCCAGATAACAGCAGGAAGTAGGTTGATTGCAAGAACTCCGGAAGGCGCTTACCTGGAATTAAAGGTAATTGACAATAGTGATAAACGTATTACTACTATTATCCAACAGGGTGATATGGAGGGTATTGGTAAAGAGGTAGAAGTTTTTAATACTGATATTAAGGGAAACCAGGGTGATAAACTTGGTGATGGTATTATCAACAATCCCCGTCAGGATCTGGCACTTACCCTGGACAAGCTAAATGAGATTACGCCGGCACTGAATGGTTTTATAGATCAGAGTGAACAGCTGGTTGAATTCAGTGATAAGATTGGCGGTGATCTGGAGAATGTGAATCAGGGTCTCGGTCAAATGGCTAAAACCAGTGAAAAATTGAGTAGTTCACTGACAGAATGGCAGGAACAGGGTTTATCCAATTTTCTGGGTGAATTACTGGGAATCCTCGATGACCTGAAAACAAATGTAGGAGATATTTCTGACATACAGAGGGACCTTATTCAGACCAGTAATAAGTTGAAGGAAGGTGCCGGTTTAATTGAGGAACGACTGATATATGTTCCCCGTAATAACAGCATTTATGAGCAGCTCTTTGATTTAAAGGATGTCTTTCTGAGACTGGCTGCAGGACTGGATAGTAATTATGATCTGGTGGCTGAGAGGCTGCAGGAGATGGATCCTGTGATCAGTTCTATTGGCAGCTGGCAGACTAAGATTGGTTCCCTGTTGAAGGTTGAGGAGACCTTGAATAGTGGTTCTGACTGGGAAAAGGTTGATTCTATTATTGCTGAGATAGATCAGACTGCAGAAGTACTTGACACCGACCAGTTGCAGCATCAGTTGATTTCTATTCAGGATATATTGATAGAGCTGAAGACTACTCAGCTGCCTGTGGTATTAAACCAGCTTTCATATATACAGAACTCTTTGCCTGATTTAAAAGAAACGGAAATTGTGGAAACCCTGAATCTGATCGATAGTTATATTGCCGGCCAGGTAATACCGGGTGACCAGATACAGCTGCTACTTGAAGGGGATTATAATAACAAGAAGGTTATTGAAGAGATCAAGACAGTAATACAGAATCCCGCTGTGACCTATATGGAGATGGATGCTGGAATGCTACAGCCCAATCCACGTGGTGAAGTATTTAATGTCTTAAGACAGGTGAAAGCAGTTATTTCGATGATAATAGCCTTTATATTCACTGTCTTTCTAATGATTATGGACCAATCCCTGATTATTAGCGTGCTGAGGTTAAATAATAGACGAGGGTATCTATATGGATTTCTAAGTGGTGGTTTAATATTCAGTATGATCTGTCTGATAAGTCAGCTTGAGTTCCCCTATTTAAATCTACAGATAGAGTTTTTAATTGGCGGTATCACCGGTATGCTGGTTACTCTGCTTTCAGGCATGTTGAATCCTGTCAATCGTGAGGAATGGGAAGCGGGCATAGCCCTGGGCTTTTCGCCAGCAGAGATCATGCATGAAATAATCATTCCTTCAGGAAAACCTGGATTATTATACCTCCTGAACTACCGGAAGATGATCTTTAAGAGGAAGTAAATTATAGAACCAGAGGAGGACACGAATGCTAAGAATAAATGATTTGAAAAAAAGCTATGACAGTGATATAGTATTAAGTGGAATAAACTTCAACTTGAACCCCGGCGAGATAGTTGCAGTAATGGGTCCTAGCGGTTGTGGAAAGTCCACTTTTATTCGTACCATAAATCGTTTAGTTGAACCTGATTCAGGTGAGATTTATTTTAAAGACATTCCTGTCCATACCCAGAATGCACGTCAAATGGAAAAGGTAAGGCAGGAGATAGGATTTGTCTTTCAACATTTCAACCTGATTAGCCGTCTGAGTGTAAAACAAAATGTTGCACTGGGCCTGGTAAAAAAGGGTTTTCCTGTAGAAGAGGCATACCAGAAAGCAATACTGGCTCTGGAAGATGTGGGACTGGCCGATATGGCTGATTATGGTGTTACTAAGTTGAGTGGTGGAGAAAAGCAGCGTGTTGGTATTGCAAGGGCTCTGGTGATGGAGCCAGATTTAATACTACTGGATGAACCGACAGCCTCACTTGACCCGATACTGGTCAGGGAAGTGCTGGATGTACTCGAGAATATTGCTGAGGAACGCCAGAACACTTCAATGATCATAGTAACACATGAGGTAACTTTTGCAAGAAGGGTAGCAGACAAGATTTATTTCATGGATCAAGGAAAGTTTATTGAGAGTGGTAAACCGGCTCAAGTTCTTAATAATCCTACATCCTGGATAGGTAAAAAGTATAAGAATATAATAAATTATAATTAAATGTATATTTTTATGCAGGAATTTGTCACAGCAATATTGAATTAGAATATAGTTGTATTAGGAAGGAGGTAGGGGATGCCAGATAAGATAAAGCAAAATACGATTACCAGTCCTATAGATTATTCAGGTGTTGCGCTTCATACCGGGAACGATGTGACAGTAAAATTCCTTCCGGCTGAAGCAGACAGCGGCATTATATTCCGCAGGGTTGATCTTTCTGGGAAACCAGAAATCAAAGCAGAACCCGCTAATGTTGTTTCAACAAAGAGATGTACAAGTATTGGGTTTGAAAAACACAGTGATATTGTTATTCATACTATAGAGCATTTAATGGCTGCTTTATGGGCCAGTGATATAGATAATATTATAATAGAAATTAATGATGCAGAAACCCCTGTGGGGGATGGAAGCGCATTACCATATATTAATTTAATAAAAGAGGCCGGGGTTAAAGAATTATCTGAACCTCGCCGCATGATAAAAATAGAAAAAGCAATCTGGGCAAGAAAAGATGATATGTATATTGTCATTCTGCCCTATGATGGGTTTAAAATAAGCTATACCCTGGTATATGATCATCCTGTTATCGGAACAAGATTTTTTGAATATGACAGTGCTGAAAATGATTTTCAGGCAGATATAGCACCTGCCCGTACATTTGGTTTCGAAAAAGAGGTTGAGGCCCTACACAGGAGGGGATTAGCCCTGGGTGGGAGTCTGGATAATGCTGTTTTGATTGGAGATACAGTCACTATTAATAAGTTGCGCTTCCCCGATGAGTTTGTTAGACATAAGATGCTGGATGTAACGGGGGATATGTTTTTAAATGGATATATATCAGGCCATATTATTGCTGTCAGATCGGGTCATTACCTGCATGTTGATTTAGCAAAGAAAATATCTAAAGAAATGGAGTCCAGGAGGTAAAAGCTATATGATGTATATAAACCAGATTCAAAACTTACTACCACACCGCTACCCTTTTTTGCTAGTAGATAGAATCGAAAAAATAGAAGAAAAAGAAATGATTGTAGGATTAAAGAATGTCACAATGAATGAGGAATTTTTTCAGGGACATTACCCAGGTCACCCCATTATGCCAGGGGTTCTGATTGTGGAATCAATGGCCCAGGTCGGTGGTTTTCTGATGATGCAGGATATGGATGATCCGGAAGAGAAACTGCCCTTTTTTGCTGGCATTGATAAGGCCAGGTTCCGCCGTCCGGTAGTACCCGGTGATCAGCTTAGAATTGTAGCCGAGATGATTAAATCCAGAGGACGTATTGCCAAAATTAAGGCAACAGCCTATGTGGAGGAAGAAGTAGCGGCAGAAGCAGAGTTGATGTTTGCAATACAGGATAAAGAATAGTTATAAATATTATCGGGGTATAATCTATAAATCGACTTATTAAATGCTTATAATATCTGAATTAAAAACAAGACAGGAAAATGTCGAAAACGGTACTGGATAAAAAATATATGCTGGACCGAGACAAAGGAGGAGGAAGGGTTGAGAGTGAAACAGGAAGGTAGAGTTCTTCATATGGCTAAAGTTCATCCAACAGCTATAATAGAGCCAGGTGCTAAGCTGGGAACTAATGTTGAAGTAGGGCCATATTCAATTATTGGAAAAAATGTAGAAATTGGCGAGGGAACAATTGTTGGTCCTCATGTTCTTATTAATGGATGGACAAAAATTGGAAAAAACAATCAGATATTTCATGGTGCATCTGTGGGTCTTGAACCACAGGATATGAAATTTAAGGGTGAAGAAAGTTATTTATTTATTGGAGATAATAATATAATCAGAGAAAATGCCACTATACACCGCGGTACAGAAGAAGGTGGCGGTGAGACCTGGATAGGTAATGATAACTTGATAATGGCCTACTGCCATGTTGCTCA
>JBKGXW010000079.1:0-11293 GCA_046546395.1 Halanaerobiales bacterium | reverse complement strand
TTTTACTGGCCAGAGCTGTTGCAGCAGAAAAACCGGTAGCATATTTATATACATAGAAATTGTAATAAAAATGTGGTATCCTGGCCCATTCCAGATCAATTTCATCATCTATAATCATATCTGGACCAAAGTATTCTATGTTTAGTTGACGATAAGTCTCTTTAAGAAACTGTGGAGTCAATGGAGTACCCTTTTCTGCCTCGTCATGAATTATTTTTTCAAACTCTGCAAACATGGTCTGACGGAAAACCGTTCCGCGGAACTGTTCCAGATAATGATTGATAAGATATTTCTTTTTCATATCATCATCGGTATTTTCCAGTAGATAGTGTAGCAACAGTATTTCATTAAGTGTTGAAGCAACCTCTGCCACAAAAATCTTATAATTCGCATAGACAAAGGGTTGACTCTGATTGGAGTAGTATGTGTGTAAAGCATGGCCCATTTCATGAGCCAGTGTAAACATATTATCAAGAGTATCAGTATAATTTAGCAATACATAGGGATGAACTCCATAACATCCTGATGAATAAGCACCTGAACGCTTTCCCTGATTTTCATAGATATCTATCCAGCCAGAATTAAAACCCTCTTCTAATATTTTAGTATATTCTTCACCAAGTGGGGCTACTCCTTTCAACACTATCTCAGTAGCCTCCTTATAATCTATTTTAAGATCCAGTTCCTTGACAAGGGGCACATAGACATCATACATATGTAGTTCATCAAGTTCCAGTACTTTTTTCCTGATAGATATATACTTATACATCCCATCAATATTATCTTTAACAGTACTTATCAAATTTGTATAAACATCTACTGGTACATTGTCATTGTCCAGGGCAGCCTCCAGAGCAGAATTATACTTCCTTGCTTTTGAGTAGAAAATATGACTCTTTACTGATGTATTAAGTGTTGTAGCAAATGTATTTATAAATTTATCATATTTACTGTAGAGAGCTGTAAAGGCGTCTTTACGCACTCGGCGGTCTTTACTCTGCATAAAATCTATATACCGTCCGTGAGTAATCCTGATTTCTTCTCCATCTTCATCCTCAATTATAGGGAAAGTAAGGTCTGCATTATTTAACATTCCAAATATATTACTCGATCCCTGACTGATCTCCCCGGCCATGGCCAGAATCTTCTCTTCGCTGGCACTAAGGTAGTGTTCTTTTTTTCTCATCACATCTTCAAGAAGATGACGATATAGTTTAAGCTTATCATTTTCATTTAGATATTCTTCTACCTGATCTTCTGAAAGAGTGATTATTTCAGGTATCATAAATGATGTTGCACTATTTACTTCATTATATAATCCCTGTGCTCTATTATGTAATGCTTGATAGGTCTGGTCAGAAGTATTTTCATCCTGCCGCATATGCGAATAGGCATATAAACGGGATATTATCTCTTCAATATCCATAATCAGTTGAATACCCTGAAACAATTTTTCACTACTTGAAAGAAGATTTCCCTTATATTCCTCCAGTTCATCCAACATACCTTTTACTTTTTTAAAATCCTTCTCCCACTCTTCATCTGTAGAATAAATATCCTCCAGACTCCACTTATATTTATCTTCAACTTCACTTCGTGCAGGTAATTCTTTTGCCATATATATCACCCTTTCAATATTTTATTTTTGATAACTTATATGATTTTATATCTTAAATTAAATTTGAGGGATACAGTGCAAAAGCATAGGATTTTCTAACAGTATCTAATATAATTTTTTCTCTCAACTATACTTTCTCTCATGATTTAATAACCACTTTTTACGTTTAAGTCCGCCAGCATAACCGGTTAGCTTTCCACTGCTTCCTATAACCCTGTGACATGGTATTATAATTGGGAGTTTATTTTTATTATTGGCATTACCTACAGCCCGGGCACCATTTGGTAAACCAATTGCACTTGCAATTTCACCATAACTAATAAATTTACCATATGGTATTTTCATTAATTCTTTCCATACTTTTTTCTGAAATTTCGTACCCTCCAGAATAACCGGTACTTCAAATTCCTTTAATCTACCGGTAAAATACTTGTTTAATTCATTAAAGATATACTTATAAATCATATAATCAGAATCTTTTATTCTCATACTATTATTTGCACAGGAAATTTTATCGCTATTATCATTTATATTCTTATCATTATTGTAAAAACTTATCCTTCTAATTCCTCTTTTAGTAAAGATAATCTTCAACAAACCCAGTGGAGAGGGATAATAAAAAGAAGAATAATCCATTACCCATCACCTCTGTAGAAAAGAACCTTGTAATCTATGGGATACTTCTGCAAGAAAGAAGAAATAAGCATATATGCTTCAGCTCTGTTTAATAAACGATCTTCTTGTATATTCTTAATTATAACTTCAGGTATCAATTCATACTCAATAGCTTTTGTAAAGTAATCCGATGGCTCTATATCAGAGATCTTTTTACTGATTGCTACCATTAACAGCATAGCAGCCTGATCTCTACTCAATGGGTCATTACTACTCATGGTCTCCAGACCACCAGGAACCCATTCATATAGAATTGGAGCATCCATCTGCTGGAGTCCTTTGACTATTATATGTGCAAACTCACGTTCTGTCATTTCTCCCTCGAGATTGAAATTATTAAAATATCCCCCCACAAGCAATCCCCAGGAGAGGAGGTATTCCATATGTCCTATAATTTCGTCATCAGTATATAGGTTGTTACTGTACTCATTATTAAAAGTAACATAACTAAAAAGTCTTTCCAGCAGACCCTTATCCTTACTGGTATCGCTGAACAGAAGACTTTTATTTAGATATCTTTCATATTTCTTCAAACTATCATCTATAGTCAATTGTCGCTGGATTTCTTTTATATAAGCTGAATTACTAATAATCTCTTCAATATCTACATTATTCTTAATTGCGTATGCAACAGTAACAGCAGCTGCCTCAGCAGTGTCCATCCCAGTAGGGATAACCCTTGCACTTGCGGCAGCCAGAGAACTATAACCACTGCTCCTACCTACCACAAATAAATTATCTATAGCAACTGGTAATAATGACCGTAAAGGGATGCCATAAATATCTGGATTAAATAATACAAAACCATTGTAACGGGGATTTGAAGCCTGATAATCCAAGGGATACGAGGCCAGAGCTATGGTATCATCAAAAACACGGTTATTAAAAAGATCCTCTACTTTCAACTGATAACGTGATACAATGTGCCTACTCTCACGTACATATAATTCCTCAGGAAAAGACAGAATCTCTGCCTCTTCAAATCCACCTAAATTCTCTCTGAGAAAATCGACTACATATACAGCTTCTTCTTTGCCACGTTGGTATGCCAACTTTAGAGATTCATGATCGGTTGGTTCAACATCAAAGACAAGTAAGGCATTGATGTACACCTCATTCTTCTCTCCTTTTTCCTCAATCACGATATTCAAACCACGCAGCTTCGTATTTTCATTTACGGGTTCATATAGCTGCCCTATCTCCACAAAACCCCAGGCTAGATATTTATTTATATTTGATGGTCCAAATTTATTAGTACGGGCATCTTCTGCAAGACCATTCCAGTCAATATTCCCCAGATGCAGAACAAGAGTAACTGCCATATGTCTTTCAGGCATACCAATATCAGCACCACCCATAAAATATTCTGCCTCTGACAATACAGCAAAATCGGCATCCTGACTGGCATCAATAAAATAATTCGCATTTATCCCTTGAAGCCCATCCTCTGTTTTAATTATAATATTGTCTATATTTCTACCATTTTTATTGACAGAAATAAGTTCTGCATTCCTAAATACAGTGAGATTTTCTTCTTCAGATATCATATCTTCAAATATTTTTGTAGCATAGTCTATTGAGAAACTTGTCTTGGCCCCAACCCTATTATGCCATTCTACAAAAAATCCCTCATTAAGTATATGGCCTTCAGGGGAATGATTCAGGTCAATAAAATTCAGACCACCATAAGTCATTAATCCTCCCGGTTTATCCCTGTGAAGCACAAGTAATGTATCTAAGCCCTGACGAGCAGCAGTTACAGCTGCGGAGATACCTTCCGGTTCTCCGCTATATACAACAAGAGAAAATTTCTCTTCGTTAATCAACTCAAAATCATTTTCATTTAGTTTTTCAGAAAGATTACTTTCCAACAGATCGTTATCCGGACTGGCAAGTACATTTGCCGGCAAAATAAAAGAGAAACTTAATAAACAGATCAGAACTATAAGTAAATATCCCAATCCTCTACTTGCTATATACTTTAACATTCTAATCCCCCTATATATAGATAGCATATTATATATGTACTGGTCAAAAGAATATATGTTAAAACTTAGCATTTCCTGGAGTTCTAGGAAATGATATTACATCCCTAATATTACCCATTCCTGAAATATACATAAGAATCCTTTCAAAACCAAGTCCAAATCCGGAATGAGGCACAGTACCATATTTTCTAAGATCCAGGAACCACTGATATTTCTCTATATTCATATTCTGTTCCTTCATTCTTTCCAACAGTACATCATAACGCTCTTCCCTCTGGCTCCCTCCGATAATTTCACCTACCTGTGGTACAAGACAGTCGACGGCACGAACTGTTTTATCATCATCATTGAGCCTCATATAAAAGGCTTTTATTCCTTTTGGATAATCTGTTACCATAATTGGTTTTTTGAAATGTTTTTCTGTTAAATACCTTTCATGTTCAGATTGTAGATCCATTCCCCACTCAACTGGATATTCGAATTTCTGATCAGCTTTTTGAAGTATTTCAACGGCATCTGTGTATGTTATTCGACCAAATTTAGCATTAATTATATCCTCAAGTATCTTAACCCTTCCCTTATCAATCCATCTATTGAAAAAGTCCATCTCTTCCTCTGCGTTTTTCAGGGCATATTCAAAAAGATATTTAATAAAGTCTTCTATGATATCCATCATTTCATCAAGATCACAGAAGGCCATCTCAGGTTCTATCATCCAGAATTCTGAAGCATGTCTTGATGTATTTGAATTTTCAGCCCTGAAGGTAGGTCCAAAAGTATAGACATCTCCAAGAGCAGTAGCCAGAATTTCACCCTCAAGCTGACCGCTTACTGCCAATCCGGTTTCTTCTGCAAAGAAATCTTCTCTATAATCAATCTTACCGTCCTCTGTCATGGGAAGATTCATAAGATCCAGAGTAGTTATCTGAAATAGCTCTCCAGCACCTTCTGCATCCCCAGTAGTAATAATTGGTGTATGAATATAGTTGAAATTTTTATCCTGAAAATACTGATGAATAGCATGCGACATTTTACTGCGAAATCGATTTACTACTCCAAAAGTGTTTGTTCTTGCACGTAAATGAGCAATTTCTCTCAGGAATTCAAAACTATGACGTTTTTTCTGCAATACATAATCGGCGGGGGCTTCACCAACAATTGTTATCTCCTCAGCCTTCATCTCTATACTCTGCTCACCACCCTGTGAGTCCTCCAGATAGCCCTTAATCTTCAAACTGGCACCAGTATTTATATCATCTAGTGGAAACTTATCTGGATCAAGTATTACCACCTGTAAGTTCTTTAAAGAACTTCCGTCATTAATTTCCAGAAAAGCGATGTTCTTTGAAACCCTTTTAGTTCTTACCCAACCCAGAACCACTACATCCTGAAAATCTTCTTCTTTTACATTTTTGTATAAAATATCTTTTACTCTTGTTCTTTCAAAATAATTCATATCATATCCTCCTCACAACTTTATGTAAATATTATAACCAATTAATATATTTCTTTATTAAAGAAAAAATACCTGCAAAAAAAAGAAGATTTATAAAATCTTCGTTACAAAGCTTAATAGAAATTAACTTCACTGATATTAAAGCATATAATACCTAATATTAAAAAATATAATACCTACTTCCATAATTGTTTATTACTCGTTGATACAGCCATAACTCCTTTACCAATCAAGTCTTCGACTTCCTCATTGTTTGTAATTAAACCGCCCGCTATTACAGGACATTCAAGTTTATTATGTATATGTTCAATAAAGTATGGTGCAGCTATGCCAGGTAAAATTTCTACTGCATCCGGTTGATTTCTCTTCAGTAGGTGCTCACCACTTTTCAGAGCTGCGGAATCAAGTAAAAAAAGGCGTTGAATTGCCATTAAGCCTTCTTTCTTAGCTGCCCGTATCAGATTACTTTTTGTAGTAACAATTCCATCACAGAGGTTTTTCTCGGCCAGATATTTGATACCTTTACTATCTTTACCGATGCCCTCCAGTAAATCTAAATGCAAAAAAACCAACTTATCACTGCTACTTGCCTCTTTCATAATAAGCGGTAGATTAAATATGTCTCCATAAAGAACAAATAATGCTATAGCCTCACTTTTACAGGCAGCCTTAAGGTCATTATTATTTCTTAGGCCGGCTATAACCCGGTGTTTCTTGAAAAATTCACGAAGATGTTCCATTCAATTACTGCTCCCTTCATTTAATAATATATTTTTATACTCACTTATCAAAAAACTTTCTGCCATTATTAAACCTCTCTTTTACCTCATATAAACATTTTCCATATATATCTGAATTTTTATATTATATTAATTGAGCTAAATCTTGTATTATATAATTTACCGCCTGGTAATTGAACGGGTTGCCACAAGCTCTACTCCAGTATTCATGAAGTCTTCCACAATCACATCACCAATTTTTACTGGTGCTTCAACTTCGATCTGTGCAATCTCCCTCATTGCATCCAACAGGATATTCTTTGGAATCGCCCTGGATGTCTTTACAGAGACAAGCGGCAGTACACCATCAACTACTCTAACAGTTGTCGGCAGAACTCTGGTTGGGTTTTTAAATTCCTCAAAAGCATATTCCTTTCCAGATTTACATTCATAACCTGATATATCTTCAATCTCGCCATTATTAGTCTCTATACTTATCCTACAGCCCTTTGGACAATTTACACATATTATATTAGTTCTAGACACAGTACTCACTTCCTTTCTTCTTGAAAGAATTATTATCTTTTATAAAGAGAAATTTCAATTCCTTTCATACTATCATCCAGTTTCTTTTCCGGTAAAACAAGGGATAACATCTCTCCTGGAGTAACGATATCTTTTTTATATTCCATCAACATTGACCCCTGATCATCAACTAGTTCTATTCTCACATCTTCCTCAGGTTTCTTTACACGCATATATAATTTGATAAACTTCTGATTTTCTTCATAATATTTAATGTGGTGAGGTACTATATATCTTATATTCTTACCGGCCATTAACTCAATAATATTGTCACGAGAACTATACTTCTGATTTACATAATCAGCTGCTGCTTTTCCTGCTATTTCTGCTTCCATAGATACATAGTCTACCAGGTCATGTACCTGAAGTACATTTCCACAGGCAAATACCCCTTCAGCACTGGTCATTCTTTTTTCATCTATTATAGGTCCTCCAGTAACAGGATCCAGCTCTACATTTATGTTTTTTGAAAGTTCATTCTCAGGTATTAAACCTACCGATAATAGGACAGTATCACATGCAATCTCCTCTTCAGTTTCCTTTATCGGCTGTAAATTTTCATCAACCTCTACCACAACTACACTTTCAACTCTACCTTTACCATTGATTCTGGTAATAGTATGATTTAGTTTTAATGGTATATCAAAATCATCAAGACACTGAACCTTATTTCTTACCAATCCCGAAGAATAAGGCAGCAATTCCAGTACAGCAATTACTTCAGCACCTTCCAGGGTCAGCCTCCGGGCCATTATTAAGCCAATATCTCCTGAACCCAGTATTATTACCTTTTTACCCGGCATATATCCCTCAATATTGATATATCTCTGAGCAGTACCTGCAGTAAACACTCCTGCTGGTCTACTTCCCGGTATAAGTATCGATTCACGTGTTCTTTCACGACACCCCATAGCCAGAATGATAGACTTTGCTTTTATATTAATTACACCATCATTTTGATTCAAAGCAGTGATTTTTCTATATTTAGTTATATTGACAACCATTGTTTCTGTTTTATATTCTATCTCATTCTCTTCAACCATTCGTACAAACCTGTCAGCATACTCTGGTCCGGTCAATTCTTCCTTAAAGTAATCCAGGCCGAATCCATTATGAATACACTGCTGTAGTATCCCACCTAAGTATTTGTCACGTTCCAGGATCAATATCTCTTCCAGTCCGTTCTTCTTTGCCTCCAGAGCAGCAGCCAGACCAGCAGGCCCTCCCCCTATCACAACTAAATCATAATTTATAATCCTTTTCACTTTCCTCACCCACCTCTTTCAGTAGATAGTCTTTTGTCTTTGCAAATAGTATTTCGGATCCTGTTCCCTTTTTGCTCACTTCTGTTCTAGGAATCTTGAGCTCCTCAGAAAGTATTTCTACTACACGGGGACCGCAGAACCCACCCTGGCATCTACCAGTTCCGGCCCTGGTCCTTCTCTTCACAGCATCAACACTTGTTGCAGGCACAGGCCTGTGAATAGCATCAATGATCTCTCCCCTGGTAACATGTTCACAGCGACAAACGATTTCACCATAATCTGAGTTTTCTCCTATGATATCGTGCCACTGTGAATGTTCTGTATCTGTATAAACACATCTTTCAGGTAATCTTTCCCTAAAATCATCTTTTTCAATAAAATTACTTTTCAGAGTTAACTCCCTCGAATATTCGCTTGACATCTCCACGGCTATCTCCAGAACCATCTCTGCTATTGCTGGTGCTGAAGTTAAACCAGGTGACTGGATACCAGCTACATTGATCAATCCTACATTTTTATCAGAAGGACCGATTACAAAATCATCTGTACTGGCAACAGCTCTGATACCTGAAAATGAAGTAATAATATCCCTTCTTTCTAGTCCTGGAACAAGTTTTCTGGCAGCACTAAACACAATATCCAGACCCTCATTTGTAGTTGTATAATCCTCTTTCCCAGCTACTGCTTCAGAGTTAGGTCCTATTAGTAAATTACCATGCACAGTTGGCGTAACCAGTATCCCTTTTGAAATCTTTGATGGTATAGGGAAAAGCACATGGTTTACATAGTCACCCCAATTCTTATCATAAAGATGGTACTCACCTTTGCGGGGGGTTATATCAATATCATTTCCGGCCATACTTGCTATCTCATCTGCAAAAAGTCCTGCAGCATTTATCACAATTGAAGAATATATTCTGCCGCGATTGGTTTCCACCCCTTTAACCTGATTATTTTCAATAAATAGATCAGTCATCTCTGTTCCCAGCATCACATTGACTCCATTTATAACAGCAGAATCTGCCAGAGCTATGGTAAACTCATAGCTTGAAACAATACCTGCAGTGGGGGCATAGAGGGCAGACGAGACTTCAGGATTAATATTAGGCTCCAGTTCCAGGAGACGATCACGGTCAACTATTTCCAGACCCTTTATACCCATCTTTTCTCCGTTTTCTTTTTCCCATCTCAATTTTTTAAAGTCATCTTCTTCAAAGCTGACCACAAGAGAGCCAATTCTTTCAAAAGGCACCTGTAGGTCACTACAGAGTTGATCAAACATCGGGTTTGCCCAGGTATTTAGTCTTCCTTTTAGTGTGTTCATAGAGGCATTATATCCAGCGTGGACAATTCCCGAATTAGCCTTACTGGTACCCATGGCTATATCCTCTTCTTTCTCTAGGAGTATCACATCAAGCTCATATTTCGAAAATTCACGTGCAATGGCAGTTCCAACTACACCACCACCAATTATCAGAACATCTGACTTCATTAAGTATCACCCCATTTATTTAATATCAACACTGAAATATTCTAATCGTTTCAATAAATATTTAGATAGACTAAAAAGAGAACCCCCTTATTAACAGATCGAACCGGGAAGTATATATCCTGTTAAAAAATATACCTTCCCTTCTGCTAATAAAAATGGTTCTCTCTTCTTCTCTACCATCTCTATTGATATTATAATTTTACACAAAATTTAAATCTTATATAATTATTATATCAAAACAAAACCGAAAAAACAATCCTTCAAAAATATCTATTCATATGAGGTGAAACGTACCCAGTCAATATTGTAATATATTTCTGTGTTTTCCACTGGTGGACCCTGTATCCAATGACCTGCATTTGACCAGAAGTTAAATTTAAGTGTATATGGGGCATCTATTACACCCGTTTTATCATCATAAAAATATTCATAAAGGATAATATCATCCACAAACCACTGAACTCTATCTTCTGTAATATCAAAGCCCCATATATGATAATCGGCAGCTGGATTAAAAGGAAGTTCAATATCTGTACTCCAGCTCTTAAAATCTTTACCATGTAGAGCAAGGTGGACTTCACTGTAATCATCACCTATATTCGTGGATACCAGTTCAATATCTATCTCCTGACATGTACGAATACTCTCATCGCGCCAGTCTATTGTGTACATGGTAGGAAGTACACCATCAGTTTCTACAGCCTTAAGCCTGGCTTCCCAGCGACCATAGCGGAAATCATCTCTCCTTGTCTGCATTGCAGAGCTTTTGTATAATCCATTTTCATTATAATAATCCGTGTCATATTCAAAGACCATTACCAGTTTACCATCCTCTGTATATACTCTATCCCTACTTGTCTGACCACCATGTTCTACCCATCCTGCCACTAACCATTTTGAGGTATCTACTGAATCACCATCGAAGTTATCAAAAAAATCATAATCATCAGGTTCAGGTTCTTCATTATCTTCAACAAATACTGCTGTAATTATCTTGTCTTTATCAATCAAAACTGTAGTTTTAGGATTACCACTTAAAGATACTTCACCTATCCATTCACTAAACTTCCAACCATCTGCTGGTATAGCATTAATTTCAAGTAAACCGGAGTTATATTGATATGTATTACCATCAAGCAAATTAGACTCACTTGATTTAATCTCTCCCTCTCCCTGTATCTTAACTGTAAGGTTATATTTTTCTTCATTATTTACTGATTCATTGTTATCCTCACAACTTACTATTGAAATAAGCAATACTAATATCACTAAACATAAATAAACCTTTTTCATCCCTCAACCCCCTATTTTTGACTTTGTTCTCCTGATTATATTCTTTTTACATAATTGTCTATTTATTATACTATTATTTTCTATATTTTACAATATACATTATAAAAAAAAGACAGGTGTAATGATATGCCCCCTATCTTTTTGCACAAGATAACTTATTATAAAGTCCTTGATTAATATTTTAATTATTATCTATTTATTA
>JBKGXW010000078.1:0-11378 GCA_046546395.1 Halanaerobiales bacterium | reverse complement strand
GCAACTTCCAGCTTGCTTACATAATCTTCCTCTATATTATCTATTTTATTATTGTTCACTTCACTTATATCCAGCTCTTCTGATTCCATATCGCTTTT
The DNA here is from genome assembly GCA_046546395.1 of Halanaerobiales bacterium. Lineage (GTDB taxonomy): Bacteria > Bacillota > Halanaerobiia > Halanaerobiales > DTU029 > JBDNGI01. The sequence continues at coordinate 11,280 of JBKGXW010000078.1, read as the reverse complement.
GTTATTTAATTGCTCAGTACTACCTGCTAGATTATTATCTTTCTCTTCATCTGGTTTTTCGGTCCGCCAACTAGTTGTTCTAAGTTCATCTGTATCTGAACCCTTATCCTGCTTTTCCATTGATGCATCCAGGTGAAACTTTCTCCGATGAGCCTCTCTTTTAGAACGTAAATTTCCTGTCGCTCTAGTCTTATTAACTCCTCCACTTTCTAATTTAGTATTCTCTTCTCCGTTCTTGTCTTCTACGTTTTTATCTTCAATATTTTTCTCTTGTTTTGTAGAAAAACTATCCCGGCGGGATTTTCGCCATTCTTTATCTCCTCTGCCAGTGTTGTCATATTTATTAGCTGTATACTCATTTTTCTGCTGTCTTTCATTATCTGAAAAGCTGCTAATCTGACTACTGCTAGATTTTTTATTATTTCTTCGATCTATATAATCTTCTCCAGTACTCTGTTTATCCCCGGCTACATATTTATCCTGAATTTTTTGTTTTTTATCCTCGGAATAACCGAACTGTCCTGTCCCAATCTTCTTTTCTTCAGCGGTAAAAATATCATCTGTTATTACCTGTCCGGCAGTACTTGCCTGTTCTTCGATAACTTCTCGTGAAACCTCATATGTATCCTTTTCGTCTTCACTATTTTTCCCATCTTTAGAATCAGAATACTCTGCATATTTGCTATTTCTAGCGATTAAGTAAAAGACATAAGCTATTATTGCTAACAACCCTATATGTAATAAAACTATATAATACAGATAATTTGATGAAAATACAATGCCATGCAAATGATTATAAAACTGGCGTATATTTGATAACTGTATTATATCCTGATAATTCATTACTGAATTAAGTACTTGAGATATCGAACCACCATGATAAAGAACATAACTAAGTTCAACTAATACTAAGCTTAATGCTATACTAATTGCTGATAATACAACACTTGCTAAAAACCTGAGAATTTTAAGACGAAAAATTGAAAGTAAAATCTGGTATATTGCAAAAATAAAAAGTGAAAATACCAAAATATCTATAACCCCAAACCAGACCTGTTCAAGTATACTGCTTTCTCCCTGCAGTTTTGCAGAACACCCACTCAGAAAGAAAATCAATGAGAAAGCAATAGTAACTATTTTTAAGTATTTGATATTCTTTTTATTGATTTGCAATTAAATCACCAACCCCTCCGGCTTCTAAAGCCAAATAATCTAAATTTTTTATTAATTTTATGATTTAAGCACAAAAAAGTTATCCGGGTAAACATGTTTTTTGGGCAAAATATAACCTTTTTACGGCCAGGTATATTATTAATTCCTCATCATAGAAATTCTCCGTCAAACTCTAAATTCCTGCATTATTTTACTATTTAATTCTTTGTAATCATTTGTATATATATAAAATCCACCAGAATTATGTCCTGGTTCTGATCAAAAATATTTATAAAGGTTGAATCCATAAATCTATTAGCAGATTAATTATGAAACTAATAGCATGGTAATTAAGAAACTAATAAGCTCTGGTATTCTCTCTTAAAAAATCATAAATTATTCTGGCGGTTTTTGAACTAATACCTTCAACTTCTTTAAGCCGGGTAATATTGGCCTTTCTTATCTCGGCCAGTGAACCGAAATGTTGTAATAAGGCCTGTCTCCTCTTAGGGCCAACTCCAGGAATATCGTCAAGCATTGTATGGGTCAATCTCCGTGAACGCAGTTTTCTATGATAAGTAACTGCAAACCTGTGAGCCTCATCCCGAACCCGCTGTATTAAGTGCAGAGCAGTTGAGTTTTTGGGAATAATAATCGGTTCATCCCTGTCTGGTAAAAACACCTCTTCTTCTCTTTTGGCCAGCCCAATAATCGGTATATGCGAGATATCCAGTTCTTCCAGAACTTCATATGCTGAATTCAATTGCCCCTTTCCCCCATCAATAAGTATTAACGAAGGCAGCGGTTTCTTTTCTTCCAGTAGTCTACTGTACCTACGACCCACTACTTCCTGCATACTGGCAAAATCATTGGGCCCTTCAACTGTTTTTATTTTAAAACGGCGGTAGTCCTGTTTTGAAGAACGACCATCTTTAAAAACAACCATTGATGCAACAGGGTCTGTACCCTGGATATTTGATATATCAAATCCTTCAATATAATCTGGAGGATGGTCTAACTCAAGATGTTCACCCAATTTTGTAACAGCGTCAGTTGTCCGCGACTTCTTGTATTTCTCCTTAATCGCTTCCTTTTTCAAATTTTCCCGGGCATTACTGTATGCCATTTCAATAAGGCGTTTCTTTTCACCTATCTGTGGGATTGTAACAGTTACTTTCTTTCCTTTCTTCTCCTTGAGTAAATCCAGCAAAAGATTCAACTGCTCTACCTCTACACTTAATAATACTTCATCGGGAATCTGCTGTGTTCTTTCATAATACTGGGGTAAAAAAGACTCTATTATTTCCTTTTCACTCTCTTCCTCTGTACCTTCCATTATAAAGTATTCCTGTCCAATCAGACGTCCGTTACGAATAATCAGCATCTGAACACAGGACTGTACCTCTCCTGACATTTGTGCACTCTTTATATTTTGCTGTTCACTGTTCTTTTGTTTGTCGTTAACATTTTCCGGTCCATCTACACCAACAGCTACAGCTATTACATCCTGATTGATATTCTTCCCATACATGACTTTTTGCTGTACAGATAACCGTTCCAGGGCCTGAATACTATCTCTCAACCGTGCAGCCTTTTCAAAATTCTGCTCCTCTGCAGCCTGATACATCTCTTTTTCAATTCGTTTGATCAATTCATACTGATGCCCAGATAGAAAAAGACAGGCCTGATCAACCAATACCCGGTAGTCTTCTTTGCTGATAGCACCAATACAGGGACCCAGACATTTACCAATATGATAGTTCAAACATGGACGTTCTTCAGGTTTATCAGCCCTCAGATCCTTCCTACAGGTTCTCAATGAATAAATGTCTTTCAGGACATCTATTGTTTTGTTAAGGGCATCAACATTCGTAAATGGACCATAGTATCTAGCACCATCATTCTTAACTAAGCGGGTTTTAAATACCCTTGGGAAATCCTCATTTAGTGTTACTTTAATATATGGGTAGCTCTTATCGTCCTTTAGTCTAATATTATAGATAGGCTGATATTTGTTGATCAAATTAGCCTCCAGAATATAGGCTTCAACCTCTGTATCAGTTACAATATAATCAAAATCTTTTATATGTGTGACTAATATTTTTGTTTTATAGGTATGATTACCTTTACGGAAGTAGGATCTGACCCTTTTCCTTAATGATTTGGCTTTCCCTACATATATTATTTCATCTATTTCATTTTTCATTAAATAAACACCTGGTCTATCAGGTAGTTGTTTCAACTGTTCTTCTATATGTTTCATTGTTATCACCTTATATAAAAAATTGTTTTATTATTTTGAGATGATCCTGAATACATCAGGATATGATATTAAAATTATAACATATATATTGACTCAATAACAGAATTATAAAGCAAAGAACTGCACCAAAGTAGTTGATGCAGTAGGGTAAATTGATGCAGTTATAGTATAGTCCAGGTATAGTAATTGACTCAATTACTGTCTGTTGCTGAAGAATTGTGAAATCCTACAGCGTTTAATACTCAACAATTATTTCACTCTCGGGTAAAAGATTATAGTTTTCAGAATACACCTGGATATCCACTGAAGTGTTTGATTGATTGTAGATTTCCACCTTATCCTTCTCCACATTTACCTTCAGCAATGCCTCCCTGAATAAAACCTTGAAGGAGAACATCTCCCATTTCTCAGGTAAAAATGGATTTAATACAAGTCTATTATCCCTGACCCTCAGTCCGCCAAAACCCTGCACTACTGACATCCAGGTTCCTGCCATACTGGTGATATGGCAGCCGTCTTCTGTATCATTATTATAATTATCCAGATCCAACCTTGATGTTCTTAAGTACATCTGATAGGCCTTTTCATAATCCTCTATCTTTGCTGCAAGTATTGAGTGAATACATGGTGAAAGTGATGATTCATGTACTGTTCGTGATTCATAAAAACGAAAGTTTCGCCTTATTGTATCTATATCATATCTGTCTTCCAGGAAATATAAACCCTGCAGTACATCGGCCTGTTTGATGAAACAGGAACGGAGAATCCTATCCCAGGACCAGTTTTGATTTAAAGGGAGATTGCTCTCATCCAGTTCTTCCACCAGGATCTGTTCCTTATCAAGGTAATTATCCTGCTGTAGGAAAACACCCCTCTCCTCATCAAATGGATAATACATATTCTGGATAATATCTTTCCATTTATCAAGCTCTTCCACTTTGATTCCTATTTTTTCTCGAAGTTCTTCCATTCGTTCAGGATAATTATTTTGCAAAAAGTCTATAACTTCCAGTGTATACTCCAGGGTCCAGACTGCTATTCTGTTGGTATACCAGTTATTATTTACATTATTTTCATATTCATTTGGTCCGGTAACACCCAGCATGACATATTTATCTCTCACTGGTGATATATGTACCCTCTGGGCCCAGAATCTTGAGATAGCAACAAGTACTTCCAGGCCATACTCTACCAGGTATGATTGGTCACCTGTATAGTTTACATAATTATAGATAGCATAGGCTATAGCACCATTACGGTGTATCTCTTCAAAGGTTATCTCCCATTCATTATGAGATTCCTCTCCATTCATTGTAACCATGGGATAGAGTGCTGCTCCATCACTAAAACCCAGTTTTTCTGCATTTTCTATTGCTTTCTCCAGGTGTCTGTATCGATAGAGCAATAGATTCCTGGCTACAGCATCTTCAGCTGTACTTAAATAAAAGGGTAAACAATATGCTTCAGTATCCCAATAGGTGCTTCCACCATACTTTTCACCCGTAAAACCTTTGGGACCTATATTTAATCTTTCGTCTTCTCCTGTATAGGTCTGATTCAAGTGAAAAATATTAAACCTAATTCCCTGTTGAGCTGCTACATCCCCTTCTATCCTTATATCACTTTGCTGCCATTTCTTCGCCCAGACCTGTTTCTGCTCCCTTAACAACTCTTCAAAACCTGTTTCCAACGCATCCAGAGCATGCTCTCTGGTTACATCAACGAGTTCATCTTTTTGATAATATCTGTTTGATGTATTTGCAACATATTTGTATAAGCTAATCTCATCTCCCTGTTTAACTGAAAGGCTGAAAGTGTTAGCGATAAATTTTTCTCTGGAAATGTGCTCTAGTTCAGGCCAGAATTGTTCACCATTGACCTCTATGTCACAACACATAAAGCTGCAGATGTGAAAATCCAGTTTTTTCGTTTTCAACATCAGATGACCCTGATAATCGTCGACAGATGAGTCAATTTCATTCCAGAATTTCTCCCCATAATTGGCATCCTGATTTATTACATCACCATCAAGATATGGTTTAAACTCTATATTACCCTCAAAATTGAGGGCGCTGATAGAATATTTAATTGCTCCTATATCATTTCTTGCCATACTAATAAATCTGATTGTATTAACTTCAATTCGCTCACCATTATCAAACTCTACGGTAAAGCTCCTCTTTAAATATCCTTCCTTCATATTTAAAACTCTTTCAAAATCCTCAACCTTAGATCTGGCCAGATCAAGGCTTTGATTGTTTACCTTAATACTGATTCCTATCCAGTTGGTGGAATTAAGTACTTTAGCATAGTAATCAGGATAACCGATTTTCCACCAGCCAACAACTGTCTTATCCGGATAATATACGCCGGCCATGTAATTACCCTGCAGAGTCTCTCCACTATAATCCTCTTCAAAATTTGCTCTCTGACCCATATAGCCATTTCCCAGGCTGAATATACTTTCAGAAAGCATTTGATTCTCAGGTTCAAATCCTTTTTCTATAATATTCCAGTCATCAAGTTCTAAATATTGTTTGATAATCAACACCTCCATTTGCTAACCTCTTATCAAAATAGTACTGTGGAAAGCAACTATTTAAATTCCTTTTATTTTCCTAAATCATTATTTATTCTTAATCATATATATTCTTTTATACAGTATAAAAATATTACCTTTATATTAATATAATAACACATTTCCTGTTCCATACAAAAAATTTACTAAACAAGCACAAGTGACACAGAGTGAGAAATTGTTTTACCGAGATAATGAAAGAAAAAAGCTAGACTGAAGGTCTAACTTTTTCCGACTATTAATTTATTATACTATATTCATTATTAGATATCATGATAATGACATCTATTACGTCTAAACGACCACCTTATCTTTATCCCTGACACTACCATTTACATCAAGTATCTTTTTTAGAAAATATCCTGTATAAGAACCTTCCACAACGGCTACTTCCTCTGGAGTACCGGTAGCTATTACCCGGCCTCCCTTATCTCCACCCTCAGGCCCCAGATCAATGAGGTAATCAGCGGATTTTATAACATCCAGGTTGTGTTCAATTACTATTACAGTGTTTCCACCTTCGCGTAAACGATGCAGTACTTCCAGAAGCTTCTTGACATCAGCAAAATGTAAACCTGTTGTAGGTTCATCAAGTATATAAACTGTTTTTCCTGTACTAACCTTGCCGAGCTCTGTAGCTATCTTAATTCTCTGTGCTTCACCACCAGATAATGTGGTTGCAGGCTGGCCTAATCGAATATAACTCAAACCCACATCATAGATTGTCTGTAGTCTTCTTCTGATCGGATTGATCGGCTCAAAGAACTCCAGAGCCTCTTCAACGGTCATGTCAAGAACATCAGAAATAGTTTTCCCTTTATACTTAATCTCCAGTGTTTCCCTGTTGTATCTCTCGCCATCACAGACCTCACACGGCACATAGACATCAGGTAGGAAATGCATTTCGATCTTGATAATACCATCACCCCTACAGGCTTCACAGCGTCCACCTTTAACATTAAAGCTGAAACGCCCTTTTTTATAACCCCTTCTCCTTGCTTCTGGTGTACTGGCAAATACATCACGTATATAATCAAACACCTTTGTATATGTCGCTGGATTTGAACGGGGTGTCCTGCCGATTGGTGACTGATCAATATTAATTACCTTATCAAGATGTTTAAGACCCTTGATCTCATCATGTTCACCTGGTCTTGGTGTGGAATCATAGAAATGCTGCATTAATTTCCTTTTAAGAGTCATATTGATTAAAGTACTCTTACCCGATCCGGAAACACCAGTTACACAGGTAAATGTCCCCAGAGGAATCTTAACATCTATATCCTTTAGATTATGCTGCTTTGCACCTTTAATTTCAAGAAATTTATCATTGCTCGGGTAGCGTTCCTCTGGTACAGGAATATTTTCCTTGCCAGCCAGATACTTACCTGTAAGTGAATCCTTATTCTTCATTACTTCTTCAGGAGAACCCTCTGCAACAATGTAACCACCATGTTTTCCGGCACCAGGGCCAATATCTATTACATGGTCTGCCGCTCTGATTGTATCTTCATCATGTTCAACAACGATTACTGTATTTCCAATATCCCTGATATGTTCAAGGGTACTTATCAAACGATTATTATCCCTCTGGTGTAAACCTATACTCGGCTCATCCAGGATATATAAAACCCCTACCAGACCAGAACCTATCTGGGTAGCAAGACGAATCCTCTGAGCTTCACCACCGGAGAGTGTCCCGGCAGCCCTGTCCAGGGTCAGGTAGTCCAGCCCTACATTCAACAGGAATCTGAGACGGTCTTTAATTTCCTTTAAAATCTCATGGGCAATATAGGCTGATCTCTCATCAAGTTCAAGTTCATTCAGGAAATCATAGGCTTCCTGTATATTGAAATGAGTAAGCTTAGCAATAGAAAGATCTCCAACAGTAACTGCCAGTACCTCTGGTTTAAGCTTCTCACCATGACATTCAGTACAGGGACGATCATTCATATATGACTCCATCTTCTGGTGAATATAGTTTGAATCAGTTTCACTAAATCTTCTTTTCAGATTACTGACAATTCCTTCCCAGTGCGTGTCATGCTGTCTGGTTTTACCATAACGATTTGTATAGGGAAAGGATAGTAATCTATCTGAACCATAAAGTATAACATCTATAATCTCATCATCCAGCTTTTTCAATGGAGTGGACATTCTGAAACCATGTTCCTTTGCCAGCGCCTTTAATAACTGGGGGTAATACTTACTTGACGAACTCTTCCAGGGAATAATACCACCATCATTCAGCGGCTTATCCCAGTCCAGAATCAGGTCTGGGTCAAACTCTTTCTTAATCCCCAGTCCATCACAATTGGGGCAGGCACCATATGGGCTGTTAAAAGAAAACATCCGGGGAGATAATTCTGTAAGACTGATACCACAATCAGTACAGGCAAAATTTTCACTAAACATATGCTCCTCACCGTCAACCACATCTATCACGACAAGGCCATCTGCATATTCAAGGGCAGTCTCCAGCGAGTCTGAAAGCCTCTCCCTGATACCTTCCTTAATGACCAATCTATCTACAACAATTTCAATATTGTGTTTTACATTCTTATCAAGATCTACCTCATCTTCACCAAGCAGAATGGTTTCACCATCTACCCTGGCTCTGAGGAAACCCTCTTTACGAGCCCTTGCCAGAGTGCGCTGGTGTTCACCCTTCCTACCCCTTACAATTGGAGCCAGTACCTGTATCTTTGTACGTTCCGGGAAATCAAGCACCTGATCAACTATCTCATCAACAGTCTGGGAGGTGATCTCCTGTCCACATTCAGGGCAATGTGGTTTACCAATACGGGCATATAGTAGTCTCAAATAGTCATATATCTCAGTAACAGTACCCACTGTTGAACGAGGGTTTTTGCTGGTAGTCTTCTGATCAATGGAAATCGCCGGGGATAAACCCTCTATATATTCAACTCTGGGCTTTTCCATCTGCCCCAGAAATTGGCGCGCATAAGCAGAAAGAGACTCCACATAACGCCTCTGCCCCTCTGCATAAATAGTATCAAAAGCAAGAGATGACTTTCCAGACCCGCTTAAACCAGTAATAACTATTAACTTATCACGGGGAATCTCCAGGTCTATATCCTTCAGATTATGTTCCTGGGCTCCCTTAATTATTATCTTATCTTTAGCCATTATTTTTTCACCTCATATATATTATAAGTCTGATTCCAATCATTTACTAAACCTTGTAGTTTTTATTTACTATCCGTTTACAAAATGTCCTGATTTCAATTTCTTCTGCTACGCAGTTCTTCTTCAAGTTCTTTTATCTCATCCCTAATCTGAGCAGCCAGCTCAAAAGCAAGATTGTCTGCTGCTTCCTTCATCTCTTCTTCCAGTTCTAAAATCATATTCTCTATCTCAACCCTGGATAATTCCTTTATCTCATCTTCACTATCAGCAGTCCGGTATTCTACCTTCTCTTCACTTACTACCATCTCAACAGGTCTTAAGACATCACGTACAGGCTTAATAATAGTTTCCGGTGTAATGTCATTGTCTTCATTAAACTTCTGCTGTATTTCTCTTCTTCTATTTGTCTCACTAATTGCCCTATCCATGGAATCGGTAATCCTGTCAGCATACATAATTACCTTTCCTTCCACATTACGGGCTGCTCGTCCTATTGTCTGAATCAGGGCTCTATCAGAGCGAAGAAAGCCTTCTTTATCTGCATCAAGAATCGCCACCAGAGAAACTTCCGGTAAGTCAAGTCCCTCACGTAGTAAGTTTATACCGACCAGGACATCAAATTCCCCCAGTCTCAAATCCCTGATGATTTCAGATCTTTCGATTGTATCTATATCTGAATGAAGATACCTGACCTTGATCCCTGCTTCTGCCAGGAATTCTGTCAGGTCTTCTGACATTCTCTTGGTAAGTGTAGTAACAAGTACCCTTTCAGTTCTCTTAACTACTCTCCTGATTTCCTCCAGTAAATCATCTATTTGGCCCTTAATTGGGCGTACTTCTACCTTTGGATCCAGTAATCCTGTCGGCCGAATAATCTGTTCTACTACCTGTTGGCTGTGCTCCAGTTCATAAGAACCAGGTGTAGCAGACACATAGATTGCCTGAGGTACCAGTTCTTCAAATTCTTTAAAATTTAACGGCCTATTATCCAGTGCAGAGGGCAGTCTGAAACCATATTCAACAAGTTTTTCCTTTCGCGAGCGGTCACCTGCATACATACCACCGATCTGCGGAATAGTCATATGTGATTCATCAATAACCACCAGGAAATCATCTTTCGGAAAATAATCAAGTAATGCCATGGGCCTCGATCCGGGCGGTCTTCCTGCAAGATGTCTTGAGTAGTTCTCTATTCCAGAACAGAATCCCATCTGACTCAGCATCTCAAGATCATATCGTGTCCTCTGTTCCAGACGCTGCGCCTCCAGTAATTTGTTCTGGCTCCTCAACTCATCAAGTCTTTCTTCCAGTTCTACACTGATAGTTTTGACCGCTCTTTTAATCTTATCTTCCGGTGTAACAAAGTGACTGGCAGGATAGATAGTTATCTCCTTCCGCTCATCCAGTATCTCACCTGTAAGTGTATCTATCCTGGTAATCCTCTCAATTTCATCACCGAAAAGCTCTACCCTGACAGCAATATCATCATAGGCAGGGAATATTTCCAGCACATCTCCTTTGGCACGGAAATGACCCCTTGTAAGAGACATATCATTTCTATTATACTGCATCAGGGTGAGTTCCCGTAAAATATCTTCACGTTCTTTCAGGTCACCCACTTCAAAATGACTGGAAAGATCCAGGTAGTTCGCCGGGTCACCCAGACCATATATACAGGATACACTGGCTACAATCAACACATCCCTTCGTTCAAAAAGGGACATTGTTGCTGCCAATCGTAGTTTATCCACATCTTCATTAATGGAAGAATCCTTTTCTATATAGGTGTCCGTCTGAGGAACATATGCCTCTGGTTGGTAATAATCATAATAACTGACGAAATAACCAACAGCATTATCAGGAAAAAATTCCATAAACTCACTGGTCAACTGAGCCGCCAGTGTCTTATTATGTGCAATAACAAGGGTTGGTTTATTTATAGCCTCAATTACAGAGGCCATGGCAAAGGTTTTACCCGTACCCGTAGCCCCTAAAAGAGTCTGATGGCGGTATCCCTCATCAATACCCCTGGACAATTTCTCGATTGCTTCTGGCTGGTCCCCCTGAGCAGTATAGGGAGCAACCAGTTTAAAAATCCTATCTTCCATCTTTTTCACCCTTTTAATTAAATCTATTT
>JBKGXW010000077.1:0-11912 GCA_046546395.1 Halanaerobiales bacterium | reverse complement strand
CTCTACCTATAAAACCGTCCACCTGAGCTTTAGCAAGTATTTTGTTTAATTCCAGCCTTTTCTTTTCATCTTTTTCTGTATTTTTCATATCTTTTGAAGGATTAAATCTCTTTATATAGAACTATTTTATAGTGAAAATATTTCTTCACCATTTTATTCATAATTATTATTTCAACGGTCATTTTTTTTATTTCTCTTAAAGAATATAATTTTTTTAATTTCATTATGCAATAAAGCTTATCAAATCAGGGGGTCTCTTTCATGGAAAGACAGTTTATGAAATCAAATTATGAATTACGAAAAATAGCCAGGGAAAAACTCAGGAGTAAATGGGGGGCAGGTGCTCTGCTCATTGTTATCTTTACTGCTTTAACTTCTATAGCCGGACTTCTATTTTTCCCTTTTTCCTTTATCGTTTCTCCAATAATTAGCGGACCGCTGATGCTTGGATTTGTCGGCTGTTTTCTTTTCCTGATCAGAAAAAACACTTTCAGGTATGAAAAACTATTTGATGGCTTTTCTAATTTCAAATCTGCATTTTTTACATTTATATTAAGTTCCATCTATATATTTCTATGGTCACTGCTATTTGTCGTACCAGGTATTATAGCTGCATATAGATATTCCATGGCTTTCTATATCCTATATGACAATCCTGAATTGTCAGGCTCTGAGGCCATCAAGGCTAGCAAAGAAATGATGAGAGGACATAAAGGAAAACTATTTATGCTGCATTTCAGTTTTATAGGTTGGGCAATACTCTGTTTCTTTACCTTCTACATTGGTTTCTTCTGGTTAATGCCATATATTCAAACTTCCATAGCGTGTTTTTATCAAAACCTTAAAGATATACAGGAAGAGATTTCCCTTCCTGAGAAAGAAGCTGTATAGACTTGACGCGAAAAACTAAGTTCTTAATATTGGGAGCTGTATTCCAAATAATAAGCCAACTCATTCATATGATTACATACGTTCCAGAACAGTTTTTAAATCCTGAGGAATACCCTGCTCCTTGAACCTGTCCTCAAAATAAAGAATAATATTTTCGCGCAGAATATCAGGGTCTTCCAGGTTGTCACGCCGCTGAAAATAGGACCTGAGCAGCTCATATTCTTCATTATCAATATAATAACTCAGACTATTGTCAAGAAGATGCAGGTTTTCCAGACTAATTGGCTGGCTATCAGATTCCTCTATTACAACAATAGTAGAAGCAGCATAATCTCCTATCCTTTTACGCTCTCTGGAGAAGAATATAAATACAGGGCCTACGCCCATCATATCAATAACAACACGAAATAAGTTCCTTATAGCTGAATGTTTAAAAGTAAGGGGTTGACCATTATTTCTGATAGTCCGAAGTTTTAAAACCTTTTTACCAGGTGTCTTGCCATTCATATTAAGTTCCATGACAATAAAATAACCATATGTTATCATAAAACAAAGGATAATTGATATACCGATAATCCAGCCCAGGTAAATTTCCCAGAACACAGGACTATAATAGCTTATCAGTATAAGTGCAACAGCTAAGATTGCAATAATAACACCCTGAATCATTAAATCAATAATTGCTGCAGCAGCCCTGGAACCCAGATCAGCTAACTTGTATTCAATTTCAATATTTTCAGGAGTAGTTAATTTTATTTTTTTCATGGATAATCACTCCAGTTCCTTAAGTTTTTATGTGTTTTCAATTTAAACATTGTATCATTGTAAATAAATTTATATAAATATATATGAGGTGATCCGAATGAAAGAAGAGGTATTTATAGAAAGAAACTCTGCTTCCTGGCAGTCCTTAGAAACTCTCAGCAAAAAGATAAATAATAAGGGTATTAAAAAACTAACATCAAGTGAAGTCAAGATATTTCTCGATCTATTTCGAAAGACCAGTCATCACCTGGCCTATGCCAGGACTCACTACCCTGATAGTAATATAATAAAATACCTGAATAATCTATTAGGTAAATGTCACAGTAATGTATATGCCGTTAAAAAAATCTCTCCTGGCAGCCTTAAAGATTATGTATTCCGTAAATACCCTCAGATACTGAAAGACTATCGGAATTATATACTCATTTCCTTTGCGTTCTTTGCCCTGGGAGTCCTAATAAGCATGATAATGGTCTTATATAATCATGATCATGCCTCTCTCTTTGTACCCCAGGAGTATATCGATACAATCAAGGCAGGCACAGAAGGTAGTGGTGACTGGAACTATGCCCTGATGTCCAGTTATATCATGGTCAATAATATCAGGGTTTCTATAACAGCCTTTGTCCTGGGGATTACCCTTGGCCTGGGTACTGTATATGTACTCTTCCTGAACGGAGCTATGTTGGGAGCACTTACTACAGTTGTTTATCTATATGGGAACCCAGTAAGTTACTGGTCTCTAATATTGCCACATGGAGTTATCGAACTGACAGCTATCTTTATTGCTGGAGCAGCAGGTCTTGTAATCGCCAAACACATGCTAATACCCGGAGAACTGAAGCGAAAATATTCTATTATATCAGGAACGAAAAAAGCCATTTCCTTACTTTCTGGAGTAATTGTAATGCTTATAATAGCAGGTATTATTGAAGGTTTCTATACACCGTTGAGTACATTTACCACTACAACCAAATTAGCATTTGCAGCATTTACTGGTCTGATATTGATAATGTATTTCGCTATTCCTTATTTCAAAAAAGATCAGATTAAAGATGACCGACAGGGCTCGATGACCTGAGCTGGCACGGTCATGGGTTGTAACTGGCCCGATCTTGGGTTGCAAAATGAAAGACCTGTTTAGAAATAATTACTATTCTTGACCTCTATATATTTATTGATAGCTGTAAGCTCCAGTTTTTCTGCTGGACATTCGATACAGAAAACACCTTTATGATTTAATAATTTTATTATCTGCTGCCTTTCATTAAGCAGCTCAATGGCCACACCCTTATTGAAAATATCATGATCAGTTCTAATCTGCTGTTCACTTATAGCCTCAACACTCTCATTTTTTATAAGTATAATAATGACGAGATTATTGCGAGAGATATATGGTAAAACCCTTAATATATTCCTGGCTTCTTCTTCAGTTTCAAAATCAGTAAAGAGGAATACTATGCTCCTGTGTCTTTCTTTCTTCCTGAAATACTGAAACACCTCACGATAATTGGATGTATGATTGGTATATTCAATATGGTAGAGTGTTTCCATAATCTTTTTCCTGTGTTCAACACCTTTACCAGGCATCACTATATTATCCACATCTGTATTAAAAAGAAGTACACCTGACTGATCACCATTTTGATTTATTACATCAGATAAAACAAGAGCTGTATTAATGACCATGTCCAGCTTTCTGTAACCCCTTACTGTATAACTCATCGGTCTTCCGGTATCTATGAACATATAGACATGCTGATTCTTTTCAGGTTGATACTGGTTTACAATTGGTTTATTGATCCTGGCAGTGGCCTTCCAGTTAATTCGCTTGTAATCATCCCCGGAAACATATTCCCGCAAACTTTCGAAAGAAGTCCCATGACCCAGTAATTTTAGATTTTTCTTCCCCTCTTTAAACATACGATTGTTGCAGATACTCAATCTATATTTCTTTAAATTCTTCAAATTGGGATAAACCTTGTATTCTCTGCCTATCTCCTTTTGAATAGTTCTGGTACAGAGCTTCAACTTTCCCTCATATCTTATATGAAGATTGCCAAAAGCGAAAGCTCCACGTTTTGTTGGTGTTACATAATACTCAAATAGCTTTTTTTCATTAGGAAGCACGACACCAGATATAACTTTCTTTTCTACTTGAAAATGATATTCCGCTATTTCATCCTTCAGTTCCAGATAGAAAGCTCTGCTCCCTTTGTTATGGACTTCAAAGCTAATTGCTTCTTTTTCATAGAGGGATAGTTTCTCTCCACCTGTTCGTTTTACCTCAAGAACAGATCCATCAGGTGTTATATAATAATCTATTAATAGTAATGTTATTATGATTAAATTATATACAATAAAAACAGTCAATGAACCCCAGAAAAATACTGCAGCTATCAGCAATAATACGCCAATTAATATGAGATTTATAAAACGTCCTGTAATGCCCAAGGCCTATCCCCCCCATCTATGCTTACTCTCTGGTTATATTCTAAAATTCCCGGCACCAATCTTGTCTACTATCTTGGGACTTCCACACTTGATAGAATTTCTTCAATTACCTGATCTGACCTTACCCCTTCCAGTTCCAATTCTGGTTTCAGGATAATCCGGTGCCTCAAGGTAGGTATGGCCATTTGCTTGATATCCTCAGGAATAACAAAGTCCCTGCCATTATAGGCAGCACATGCCTTGGAACACTGCAAAAGAGATACCGAACCTCTGGGGGAGCTACCTATTTCTATAATATTACTGCTCCTTGTTTCACTTACTATTTCAACTATATAATTAATCAGGGCATCATCCACCTCTACATTTTGAACAATCTCTCTACTCTTCAGTATATCTTCAGCTGTACAGACTGCTTCTATATCGCTTTTATCCAGCTCTTTGCTGGAAAATCCCATATTATGACGCTTAACCACTTCACTCTCGGCAGCTACCGAGGGATAGTCGATAATTATCTTCATCAAAAACCGATCAATTAAGGCCTCTGGAAGAGGATAGGTTCCCTCATATTCAAGGGGATTCTGAGTCGCTATAACCATATATGGCGAAGGTAATTCATGTATTTGACCATCTATAGAGACCGTTCGCTCTTCCATGGCTTCCAGTAAACCTGCCTGTGTCTTTGGAGGAGTACGGTTGATTTCATCTCCCAGTAAGAAGTTTGTAAAAATAGGCCCTTTCTTTAATTCAAACTCCCTGAGCTGCATATTAAAAATCCTGGTTCCTGTTATATCAGCGGGCATCAGATCAGGCGTGAACTGTACTCTCTTGAAATCAAGAGTAAGTGTCCTTGATAGTGCCCTTACCATCAGGGTCTTGGCCAGACCTGGTACACCTTCCAGTAGTACATGACCACCGCTGAGCAGACTGATCAGGGTAAGCTCAATTAGCTCTTCCTGTTCTACTATAACTTTTTTCAATTCATGATTAATTCTTTCCATCAACATTCCAATATCTATTTTTTCAAACTCTTCCAATATTGATCTCTCCTTTTCTTAAGATGGGATTTTAACTCTTCAATTATATTAATTATATGAATGGCATCTTTTCTATCGGGGCTTTCGTCAATACTTTCCATAAATCTATAGACCCTCTCTGCCTTACTTAATAAAGGCAGGTCTTCTCTTTTCCAGTAGTTCAGCCATTCGTCTTCAGAATAACCAAGCTGTTTCAGAAAATCCTGATAATAGTTCTCCAGGATAAGATCCCAACTTCCTGCCTGCTTATAAAGCGAGGCGGCTGAATAAAGATACTCATTCTCTATACGTTCTTCCTCCTCAGAATATATAAGGGGTTTACCAAAGCGCTTTCCTTTATAGTAAAAGTAAGCAAGCAGTGAAAACAGCAGCTGATAAAAAATAAATTTAATAGACATCGGGACAACATCCCACCATGTCTTAGAAGGAGTTGCCTTATACAGATGCGATTCATTAAAATATATCTGTTTGTAATCATAATCAGATATCACTTCAAGTATCCTATAGGCATTCTCTGTCTCTTTAAGGAGATTGATATTGCTTATATAATCCAGGTCAGAGACTATTATTTGGCCCTCCCCGAGCTGATATATCTCTATCTGACCCTTTTGTTCTAAACTAAAGTCATTCCAATTCATGTAAATCTGGTCCGGGTTTAGGTATACGAGTTTTCCCCCTCCTTTTACCCATTCTTCAATTGCAGAATCATAAACATCAAAAGAAGCAAAAGTCCTGCTAGCCACTATCTGTAAAACTTTGTGGTCAAACGATTCTACCGGTTTTTCTGTTCTCTTTACCGGATAACCAAGTTCCTGAAGGGCCTCATAAAAAACACTACAACCGTATAATGATTTATTTAAAACTGAATAATTGGGTTCTGGGTTACTTACCATAGTAGAGAGATAAAAAGCACCATACAGAATAACGGGAATAAGAAGAATAAACCAGATTATTTCTCTATTTTTTTTCATAATTGTTTACCTCACTCCACAACTGCTTATAGGTTTTCTTCCAGCCATTATAAGCTTCCTGCTGACACTCCTTGTGACCATACCAGACCTGATTAAAAACCCGTATTAATTTATTAAAGCCTTCCAGTTCAGAAAAATTGGTATCCTTTAACTGTAGATATATTTCTTTATTTGTCCTGGCTTTATCGAGATAGAGAATATTGGAATTATGCATTAAAAACAAAAGGGCAATAAAATCATATCGAATTGCCCGGCGATATTCTCCCTTTTCTGCTAATTCTCCTGATTTCTTTCTGAAACTTTCCGGTGTGGAATCCCCATCGATTTTTTCACCCAGTATCTCCCTGATTTTTTTGTTCTTCTCAAGGCCCCTGCTTATTGATACTATGACAAGCACAATTATTCCGATCACTACAATAGAAGCTGCAATAATGAGTATAGTAGATAGATTCCCGGAGAATTCAGGGGATATATCCCAGTTTGCATTACTCAGTTTTTCGTAGAGCCAATCAGTAATAGCCTGCTTGATGTTTTCTATGAAATTTCTAATGGAATACCTGAGTTGAGTATATTCAATCCGGGAAAGTATATCATTAACGGTTCTATCAAATTCTTTGTGTGGAGTGGTCACTGCTCTGCCCCTTTACATTTTCCATATTTTCTTTTTCCTTCTTTTCCTTTAATCTCATAAGACTGAGTAATATATCATAGCCCTCTTTCTCAAATCTACGATTGAAGTAAAGAAGGGTAATCATTATTGATCCTATTGGTGTGACTATCAGATAGTTTATAATAACTATTGGCCAGTTTATAAATTGATAAACAATAGAAATAAATGTAATATAATCCATATCTGTATTAAAAAGAAGTTTCAGAAATAAATAAATAATACCGCTGAGAAGACCGATAAAACTCTGTAATGAAAGATTGATAGCATAAGCACTCAGTGCAAATAAAATCAAGTAGCCCATAATCCGCCAGAACCTATCCTTAACCAACTGGTAACTCCTCTTCATAGCTGCAAATATACCCTTGTTTTCAACAATAAGGGCTGGTACTGTAAAGACAAGAAAGACTGTATATGAAAGTATAATAAAAATAGCAAATAGAAGTAATATAACCGCTGAAATAATGGTGATTATCTCCCCTGTTCCATATATATTCAGGGTGAATATCTGATCCAGTACAGGAAACATCAAATATATGATAAAGCCCAGGATTACCAGAACAGGAATGAAAAAGATAAAAGCCAGTACTATAAAACCCATCACTTTCAGTATAGATTTGAAGGTAGCTGAAATTGCTTCCTTTGCATAATACCTTTTTCTGAAGAATTCCTGTCCGCTTATTTTTACAATACCAACCTGATAGCCGGAACTAAAAGAAAGTATGGCAAATAAATAGGTAAAAAGACCAATGGTTATACCTATAGTATAAGCAGAACCAGTAAAACCTGTATCCATCAGTCCAAGGCTCATCCCAATTATTGTTACCGATATACTAATAGCTATAATAGCCAGGATTATTAAAATAATCATGGCAGCTATACCTATAACCCCATATCCAATTGAATATAGGATTATTGTTTTAATATATTTTCTTAAAATGCTGAAAGCCCTATCCATTATTTCTGCGAGACCCATAGTACCCATAAAAAGTTCCCCTTTTTTTCTTTATATATTATATTCTCCCTTAATTAACAATTTCCTTTTTGATATTTCATATATTACCATATTAAGGGTTGTAGTCTTATCCCTACTTCTTATATCATATCTACCGCAAATATGCCAGCCGATGTATTCTTGATATATTATTCCTGTTCCAATATATACTCAACACGCTCTTTCATAGGTGGATGTGATTGTTTAAAGATTCTCCTGTATAGACTTGCCTTTAATGGAGATAAACCTTCATCAGCCAGCTTGGCCATTGCGCTGGCAAGGGGTCTAGCACTCCCTGTAAGTTCAATGGAATAGATATCTGCTCTTTTCTCAAAGACCCTGCTTATATAAAGCTCAATCGGTGTAAGCAACCATGATAGAAAAGATACCAGTAT
Source organism: Halanaerobiales bacterium (assembly GCA_046546395.1). GTDB lineage: Bacteria > Bacillota > Halanaerobiia > Halanaerobiales > DTU029 > JBDNGI01. The sequence continues at coordinate 3,741 of JBKGXW010000077.1, read as the reverse complement.
GAGCAGTAGTGGTATTGTATATACAGCCCCGGCCTCGCTGTAACCATACCACTCTGTAATGGATGGCCAGTAAGTGTAGACAATAAATGAGATAATTAAAAACATTATTGGCTGCATCAATATATTCTTAAAGATATCGCCATGTACCTGATGACCCATTTCGTGTGCCAGAACAGCTTCTATCTCATCATCTGTATATTTATTTTTAAGATTATCTCCCAGTACAACCTTTCGACTGCTTCCAATTCCCATTACTGCTGCATTTGCTGCATTCACTTTGGAACTTAAGTTGATCTCATATATATCATCAATTTTAATATCTGCCTCTTTAATTAAAGCCATTAAGCGACTTTTTAGATCTGACTCAGGATAACTTTTCAAATTAAAGAATATAGGCAGTAATACAGTAGGGAGAATAAAGGTTATAATTACTACGGCTATAGATGCCAGAATAGTGTAATATATCCACCAGCTGTCAGGGTAATTATTGAAAAGATAGAGATAGCTTCGTACAGCAAGATAGAGGAATATAATTCCCAGAACAAAAGATTTCACTTCATCTACTAACCACTCCCCTGTACTTTGATTTGATAGGTTATAATGTCGGTTAAGTCTATAGACAAGGAAATAATCAAGGACTGTCTGAAAAATGCTATAAAGGAGATAAAATATAAGTAGATAACCCAGTATAATGACCTCACTATTATTAAACAATCCATGTAAAAAATAATAAATATCCAGTTCAAGTGCAGATGCAAGAAATACTATCCAGAATATCACTGTAATAATAAAACCAATAATACTGCGTATCTTCCTTTTTTTATTATACTCTACAGCAATCTGCCTTCTCTTCTGATCAAATAGTTTGTTTATCTTATCCATTTTCAACACCTTTCCTTATTTGTCATCCCGGATTCATCATCCGGGATCAATCATTTTAAAGACCCTTAAATCGCATAATCCTTATTAAAAATTTTGCCAGGCTCGTGCTAGAAAGTTCCACCATTCCAGCCCCACATTTTTCTATCTATATCACTGAATACAATATAAACCCTCTCCTGTGGGATGTTAGCTTTGTCTTCCAGATAATCACAGATAGCCCTTGAAAGCCTGGCTGTAACAGACTCTGGAAGACCAAGACTCTTCAGTTCAACATAAGCGGCTGCTTCAAAAAACCCTGCCATGGAGAGAATAGTTTCATCCTGAAGAGCAACCATAACATAATTTTCCGGTTTACTCAATTCATCAGCAATCAGACGGGATAAACCCTTCACTAACTCCTTACTGTCTTCTATAGTTGCGTTTGTCTGTAATTTAAGATAAGGCATAAAAATCCACTCCTTTTTTAAATTAATAGTTATCAAGCTCAGCTCCAATAATCACTAATATTTAGATGGAGTTTTTTACTTGCTTTCTACTTTCTGCGAATAGAAATTTTTAGTCCAGTATACATCTTATACAATTCGCCTAAATACTACTTCTATAATGTTTTAAACATTCCTGCAAAAATGACAGTTTTTACTTAATTTATAACTCAACTTTGAAGATGATATATATGTTTAAAGCCCTGCTGCCCATTACTTCATTCAGTAAATAGCTATGCGGCTGATTTAAAGAATTCCAACACTTCTGCTTGCAATTCATGCACATTAAAAAAGAGTAGGATTATATGTATAAATTCCTACCCATTCTTAAATTCTTTATTTTGACCATTTTAATTATCATTTCTTTGGCTGCGCTCAAGGCACATAATATGGCAGAAGATTTCTATCAATCTATGCTCTCTTCCGTTACCACATAAGAGATTGTCATATTTTCCACAGGTTTCAAATTTTATCAAACTATGCTCTCTTCCGTTATTTTCCTGACAGTAAAAAACAAAACTTCTATTATTTGCCCTATTCGACATATCAATATTACTATCTTGCCAGGTTTTTGAATATTTACGCTTTTTCTGATAGTCTACTATCTATTCCAGGTCTTCCTCTGGTTTCTTGCTGGCGTGGTGTAATGCATTACCTACTGCTTCCTTATACCTAATACTGGACTGGGTTGCATTTGAATATAAATCTACCTCAGTCGAGTTAGCCTCGATGAATCTTTCCGGCATTTCCTGATGAGCTTCTACAGCTGCATCCCATTCGTAGATATCAAAATCTTTTTTTTCACCTTCTCCACCATATTCATCTAATTTAACATCACTAATTTCATCATCTTTAATTGTTACTAAAGCAACCGCGTAGCCGTATTCTGTCTTTATTGATTCACCCTGGAATGTACCGTCATAATATGCTCCCTCCAGGCCGCCTTCTGCATAATCAAGTGCCCTTGCAACTGCTTCTATGTATTTTTCACAACTATGTGTAGCTCCAGTATAGACGTCCACATCAGCAGAGTCAGCCCCTATAAACCTTTCAGGCATTTCCTGATATGCTTTTACTGAAGGTTCATACTTATATGTATCATAATCTTTTTCATTTCCTGTAGATAAAACCTCCATTAATTCTACCTCTGTAATATCATCACCCTGTAAGGTGACCTTCGCCCAGGCATATCCATTATCAGTTGCTTCTGAGTATCCTGTATAAGTTGCTGAACCCGGCTCGGTGAGTTCTTCTGCTATCTCTGACCGATTATTCTCTTCAACTTCATCACCTTCACAAGCAGATAGAAAAAAAAATGTGGAAAGCCCTATAAAAACCATTAAAATCACCTTGCTTACCGGCTTAATTCTACTAAATGAGCTCATTTTACGTATAAATACCTCCTATACACATTATAATAAACTAATTCTGTTCTTTATTATACCAGTAATATGGCATTAATAGTTTTGGTATAAGGAGGCCTTTTTATACTCTAATATTTTGAATAAATTCTCATATAAGTTTTATAATTTTCATTATATACGCTGTTTAAAAACATTGAGCTGACAATTATAAATAGATATAAATCAAATGAAAGATTCTAATTACTATAGCGTTCCAGTATCCTTTCTACAATATTAGTAGTTGATGCACCTTCCACAACAGGTATTAATTCGATCTTACCACCATATTCTCTAACCACACCAGCTTCTGGCAAATCATCTACTATATAATCTCCACCTTTTACATATACATCAGGTTTCAATTTTGTTATAAGTTCTTCTGCAGTAATTTCTTCAAAGATTACTATATAGTCCACCATCTCCAGATATGACAACAGCTCTGCTCTTTCATATTCTGGTACTAATGGTCGCTTATCTCCTTTCAATTTCCTGACTGAGCTATCACTATTTATACCAAGTACCAGTAAATCACCCTTTTCCCGGGCAGCAGCTAGATAGCGCGCATGACCGACATGAAGGATATCAAAACAGCCATTGGTGAAAACGACTTTCATTCCTGTTGATCTTTTCTTTTCAATTATTTTCTGGAGTTTACTTGCAGACACTATTTTATTCGCCATATTATTCACACTATAATTTACTTTAATATTTTTTTTGTTATCTTTTTGCTTATCGTTGATGTTATCACTTATATTATCGCTTATGTTACCTTTTAGGTTATCTTTTGCTTTATTATATACTTTAGATTGACCTGTATTAATAGCCATTTCTTTATCACTTTCTCTATCTCTAATAAAGTCCTTCATTTTTTCATTCATCTCCCAGAGCTTTCTTTAATTCCTCAACATTTGTGGTAGCTACCCCGGATTTTCTGACTACTATTCCTGCAGCATAATTGGCTATCTTCATGGCTT
>JBKGXW010000076.1:0-12112 GCA_046546395.1 Halanaerobiales bacterium | reverse complement strand
GGAAGAAGAGGGTTTAACTTGCCCTTAGTGACAACCACTCCCCCATGTTCACTGGATATCGGATGTTTTATATCAAAAATAATATTTAAGTCCAACTCTATCTCCTCAAAAAGAGTTACTGCTTCACTTCTGCTTATGGTATCTTCTTTTCTTTCAGAAGCAATGGTAATCCCCTCTTCAGAGAATGACTCCTCTATCAGTGTGCTATTACCTTCTGCAACTCCTCTTTCTAGCTGATCTATTACAGCATATGCTGCAGAAAAGTCCTGCTTTGTGTCATGCATATCTCCCATTACAGAACAACCTGCCAGTATGATAAGCGTCAATAGCGACATGAAACCCAGTAAAACAACTCTTTGTCTTTTCATAAGTAAACTATACCCCCTGTAATAATATTCATATAATTATCCCTATTATAATATTGACCACAAAACATTATAATCCTTCATAAATTGCAAAAAATATCATTTTTTTAGTATATTGCATTTTAGTATATTGCATTTTAATATATTATATTAAATACAATATTGGGATTGTATTTAAAAATATTAAAATTCATCCCGAGGACAAGCCACATCGAGTTTCTTTCAATATATTCTATAACACATAGGGAGAGGCTTATACTAGCTCTGAATCAAAAACCTACACGACAGGAATTGTATAAGTATACATATATACATGTATTATAGAGTTGTTTGTACAATTATGAGTGATATTGCAAATTGAATCAAGTATAAATATATGGTATAATTCTATATAAATTCAAATACAAATGAGGAGGCAGTATATGAGAAGATTAATTTTTTTAATGATGGTTTTAACTCTGGTATTAGTGAGTAGTTCTGCTTTTGCAACAGAATTTATTTCTATTGCAACAGGTGGTACAGGAGGTACATATTATCCTCTCGGAGGCGGTATGGCAGAGATATTCAACAACAATCTGGACAATGTCAATGCTACTGCAGAGGTAACTGGTGCTTCAGTAGAGAACAGTCGCCTGGTTCAATATGGCGAAGTCGAACTGGCCTTTGTACAGAATGATGTAATCTATTATGGTTATACAGGCACAGAATTATTTGCCGATGAAAAATTGGCAGATGTCAGGGGTATCGCTACCCTTTATCCTGAAGTTATTCAGATCGTAACCACTGAGGAAACAGGTATTGACTCTATAGCAGATTTCGTTGGCAAACGTATAGCTGTAGGTGCACCCGGCAGCGGTACAGAAGCAAATGCACGACAGATTATAACTGCATATGGACTCAGCTATGATGATATAACCGTTGATTACTTGTCTTTTGCTGAAGCTGTTGATCAGTTAAAAGACGGACATATAGATGCAACATTCCTGACTGGCGGTACACCAACAGCTGCCGTGATCGACCTGGCAGCCACACATGATGTGAAGATTCTGACTGTTGATGGAGAAGGAGCAGATAAGTTACTGGCAGATTATCCATTTTATACAAAACATACAATTCCAGCCAATACCTACTCCGGGCTTGACGTTGATGTAGATACAGTAAGTGTCAAAGCCATGCTGGTTACCAATTCCAGTCTGAGTGAAGAGCTGGTTTTTAATCTAACAAAGGCTCTATTTGAAAATCTGGATACCTTGGCAGAGATACATGTCAAGGGTTCTGTAATCGGTCTGGAAACTGCCCAGGATGGAATGCCAATCGATCTTCATCCGGGAGCAGCTAAGTATTATAATGAAGTAGCTGAATAGCAGAATAAGACAAGAAAAAGATTGTCTCGCTCTGCATAATAAATTTTAACTGCAGTATAAGTAATTTATTTGATATAACCTTTGCCTGAATTTTAATTACGAGAAATAGAGTTGGTACCCTCAAATAGGGGGTACCACTTTTTTCAAATAACTACAGCAGGAAAAGCTTTTTTAAGAAAGAAAAATTTCAGGAAGAAAGATTTGGAAAAAGGAAGATCTTAAGAAAGGGAGATTATTATGAAAGTTAAGATCGACAAAGAAAGAGTTATAGAAGAACTGGAGAAATATAGACAGTTTACAGGGAAATGGGCCCTGCTTATTACAGTGCTGGCCATCACTCTATCTTTATTCCATCTATATACTTCAGGTTTTGGTCTTTTACTTGCTATAAAGCAGCGTGCATTTCATCTGATGATGATTATTCCTTTAGCATTCTTACTTTATCCCTTTAAAAAAGACAAACACTCAGAAAAACCCTCTATCCTGGATATTGTATTCAGTATTGCAGGTATTGTAGTTACATCATATATTATCATAAATCTGGAGACACTGGCTTTTAGGGCAGGACGTTATACAACTCTGGACCTGGTTCTGGGGGCCATTCTTATCTTGCTGGTACTTGAAGGGACAAGAAGGTCAATCGGAATGGCGCTGCCATCAGTGGCAATTATCTTTCTGGCCTATGCCTACTTCGGGCCATATATGCCAGGGCCTCTTGCCCACCGGGGTTTCTCTGTCAGTAGAATCATCTCCCAATTGTACCTCACAACTGAAGGCATCTTCGGTATTCCTATCGGGGTATCGGCTACCTTTGTCTTCATGTTTGTACTGCTGGGGGCGTTTCTGGAGAGAACCGGTGTCAGTAAGTATTTGCTTGACCTGGCCTTTGCCAGCATGGGACACAAAAGGGGAGGCCCTGCTAAAGCAGCGGTCCTGGGTAGTGGACTGATGGGAATGGTATCAGGCAGCTCCATAGCCAATACAGTAACAACCGGTTCTATCACTATACCTATCATGAAAAAGGTTGGATTCCGGGATTATGTAGCCGGTGGTGTAGAAACAGCAGCATCGACCAATGGGCAGTTCCTCCCTCCTGTCATGGGAGCAGCAGCGTTTATCATGGTTGAATTCACCGGCATTCCATATATAGACATCATTAAAGCAGCCATTATACCGGGAATATTGAGCTATATAGCGATCTTTAGTATTGTCCATATTGAAGCCCTGAAAACCGGAATTAAAGGTCTGGACAAGAAGGATCTACCTTCTTTCTGGCCTACCTTTCTGAAAGGCCTACACTATCTACTGCCGATATTGGTACTGCTCTATTACCTTATTATCAGAAGAATGACACCACTGAGCGCAGCCTTCTGGGCAACTGTTACATGTTTAGCACTGAGCATAGCTACCAGGCTTGCAACTTATCTAAAATTACAATCAGGAAATAGTGATAGAAGTTCAACAGATACTGATTTGAAAAATAAGAACAACAATGAGGAGAAAATCAATAGCGCTAATACAAATAACAAAAATATAGATAGTAACAATAATGACAAAGAAGTTAATAGTAATCTCAAGCAAATGGGAATGAAGTTTTTAAAAGAAACAAAATCTGCCCTTGAATGGGGTGCCAGGAATATGATCGGGATAGCCATGGCCTGTGCCTCAGCAGGGATAATCATCGGAGTAGTTAATCTAACAGGACTGGGGTTAAGGATGACCAGCCTGATTGTAACCATGGCCAACAATCAGTTGATACTTACCCTGATTTTTGCCATGATTTCTTCTATCATACTAGGCTTTGGGTTACCCACAACAGCCACCTATATCGTCATGGCTACACTTACTGCTCCAGCGGTAGTAAAACTCGGTGTGCCTCTGATAGCTGCTCATCTCTTTGTATTCTACTATGGAATTGTAGCAGACGACACACCACCTGTCAGTCTGGCGGCATATGCAGCTGCAGGTGTGGCGAAATCCGATCCGGTGAAAACAGGTATTACAGGATTTAAGTTTGACCTGGCTGCCTTTATATTACCATTTATCTTTGTCTATTCACCGAGCCTACTTTTGATAAACACCACTATACCGGAGGTTATTTTTGCTTTTATTACTGCAATGATAGGTATGTATGCCCTGTCAGCTGGAATACAGAATTACTTTATCAGGAAAACCGGTCTGCTGGAAAGGCTGGCTCTATTCGCCATAGCCTTTTTACTTATCATACCAAACATCTACTACAGTATCATTGGGGTAATAGGTTTTGTACTGATCTATCTCTACCAGAGAAAGACCAATGGACCACATTTAAACCAGGCAGAGACTATATGAAACTTTAAATAGATAGGTGTGAACAACTATGCTTAATGTAGAACTCTATAAAAAGAAGAGCAAAATATTACATAATAGGAAAAGTAGAAAAAGAGGCCTGAAAACATCAATCATCATCTTGTTATTTTTACTCATATTATTCCTCTTATCCTACACCCATCTATTTGTTTTTATTATAAAGGACAATCAAACCCTCTCTAGGCACTTTCTTCTGCCAAGCGAGGGTTTTAGCCTTACTTACCATCATTCAGTTGAAAAGACGGCTGTAGAGGAAATATATAAATTAAATCTCAGCGGTGGATTCATTATGGACAGGACAATCTTCCAATCCTATGGGGCAGGTTTACCACTGGAGAGCAAAAACTTCTCAATTGAAGGAGATAAGTTTGTTATAGATGATATGAATATTGAACTGGAAGAAGTCAGGATTCGGGTGTCCAGAACACCGGGGCAGATAATAAAAATCAGACAAAAAAAATATGACCTGCAGGAGATTGGCAGGCCAGGCGAATTGACCACTATAAAAAGCGGGACTCTTTATACGATTTTTATAGAAAGTTTTCTGTAGTTTTTATCTATAACTCTTATAAGTAACTTTCGCGCTCTTCTAGTCTTTCAATATGCTTTTTGTTGTTCTTAACATCATGTTCTATTAACTTGATAGAATTTAGAATCTTAAGCTGATTTGAATTCAACTCCTGAATAGCCGTTTCAATAATATCAAATCTTTCATCAACAGCATCAAATCTTTTGTCTATTGCTTCAAATCTTTTATCTATTGCTTCAAATCTTTCTTCAACGGTAACTTTAAGGCTTGCAACCATATCTATTAGTTGTTTTATTTCATCTGCCATAAAAATCACCTCCCAAAAAAACTATAATATTATAATATCAGAATTTTTATGGACATGCAATACATTTTCCCTTGACTTTCAACCTCATACTTAATATACTTGCAGGTAGAAAATTATGATTATCTGATCTTCAAGATATAATCGAAGGAAATCAATATTTGCAAGGCTAAAACTATTTACCACATTTCTATTTGTTCTGATAGCAGGTATTATACTGAATATCAATCCGGTAGTTATTATCTTGTCTGTTATGCTTCATTGACAAATTATTCTCTTTATGGTAATATAATTTAAACTGATGATAAGAGAGTAAAGTCACAATCCAGCTACATAGAGAGTTGGGGATGCTGGGATCCCAATTAGTATGGAGTGGCAAATGGGTCTTTGAGGGTGGAGCGAAAAAATAGTAACTTATTTTAGTAGCTTTCAACGTACTGCCTACGTTATAAGGCACGAAATGTATTAGCATTTCTCTGAGAGGATGTAACATACTTACATCAATTAAGGTGGCACCACAGGCGATAACCTGTCCTTTTACCGGGATAGGTTTTTTTAGTTTCCAGAAGATTTATATACTGCAATCGTCAAAATTATAGCACCTCTCTTAAATCAGACAGGCAGTAAAATCAATAATTGAGAGTTAAAAAATAGTTTTAAATTAAAAAGGAGGAGTTTAGAAGTGAGAAGAAATTTAAGAGTTATTCTAGTATTGTGTTTACTTGTCTCAGTAGGGTTAGTCCTCAGCGCTTGTTCGGAAGAAGATGAATATACTATCGGTATTGTCCAGATAGTAGAACATCCTTCACTTGATACTATCCGCCTATCGTTCATTGAAAAACTGGAAGCCGAGGGTTATGTAGATGGTGAAGATATTGTAATTGACTATCAAAATGCACAAAATGAGCAGACCAATCTGAATACTATTGTTAATAAATTTGTCAATAATAAATACGATATGATAATGGCCATAGCCACACCGAGCGCACAGGCTGCAGCGGGAGCTACAGACGACTTACCAATACTCTTTGCAGCCTGTACCGACCCAGTTGGCTCCAATCTGGTAAGTGATATGGAAAACCCTGGCGGCAATATAACCGGAACCTCTGATGCTGTTTCAGCAGAAATGATAATGAATTTAGCAGAGGATATAACCCCAGGATTTGAGAAAATCGGTGCCCTTTATAATTCCAGTGAAACCAATTCAATCTCTGTAGTAGATGACCTGGAAGAATATGCAAAGGCCAATGGTATGGAAGTAATCAGGGGAACTGTCTCCAGTTCATCAGAAGTACAGCAGGTTACCAACTCTCTTATCGGGAAAGTAGACATCCTCTTCTCTCCAATCGATAACACCATCGCTTCAGCCATGGCCATCGCTGGTAAGATAGCCAGAGATGCAGATATACCATTCTATGTTGGCGCAGACAGCATGGTAAAAGACGGTGCTTTAGCCACATATGGTATCAACTATACTATCCTTGGGGAAGAGACTGGAGAAATGGCTGTACAGATAATTGAGGGTAAAGACCCTGGAGAAATCCCTGTCCGGACAATGTCAGATATGGATATCTACCTTAACCAGACAACTGCTGAAGAAATCGGAATCACCATACCAGCAGATGTCACGAATCAGGCCGCTGAATTATTTGAGTAAACCCCACTGGCTGAGTTTGTTTCCCGGCCTATCACAGCCTGTCACATGAGTTTAACTGGGGTTTGCTGGAACTTAGTTATATTAAAAGAGAAAGGTGAATAGCCAATGAATATACTTACAATACAGAGCGCACTGGAACTCGGCATCATCTATGCATTACTGGCTTTAGGTTCCTTTATATCATATAGAACCCTTAATTTCCCTGACCTGACCGTTGAGGGTAGTTATACCCTGGGGGCTGCAGTCAGTGTTATGGTTACTCTCACCGGCCGCCCCTATCTATCACTCCTGGCTGCATTTGCAGCCGGGGCTGTGGCCGGGTACTTAACAGCCCTCCTGAGTACAAAACTGAAGATTCAACCGTTACTGGCTGGAATCCTGATGATGCTGGGATTGTACTCCATCAACCTCAAAATAATGGGAAACAGGGCCAATATAAATCTAATAAACCAGAGAAATATCTATTCTATCTTTGAAGGAACAATGCTTGAAAATTTTCAAACATTGCTGACAGCCTCATTATTATTAGCTTTCATCTTATTATTATTATATCTATTCCTGAAAACCAAACTGGGTTTTGTGCTCAGGGCTACCGGTGACAATCAAAACATGGTAAGGGCACTGGGTACAAATACTGACTTTACTACTATACTGGGATTGTCATTATCCAACGGGCTGGTTGGACTCTGTGGAGCCATGATAGCCCAGGAACAACTATTTGCTGATGTAGGAATGGGAATTGGTATGGTAGTAATCGGGCTGGCCTCAGTAATAATCGGGGAAGTTCTCTTCGGAATAAACACCCTATTCAGAAGAATGATGGCAGTGGTACTTGGAGCTATAGTCTATAGATTTGTCATCACCATAGTCCTGGAGCTGGGAATGCCGTCAACTGACCTGAAACTTATCTCGGCGATTATTGTAGCACTGGCCCTGGCCATGCCGGTAATCAAGAAGAAGATGGAGCTTGCCAGAAAGAAAAGAGCAAATCTAAGGGGAGGAAAGAACAGTGTTAAAAATTAATTCCATTAAAAAAGTATTTGCGGCAGGTAGTATCAATGAGAAAATAGCGCTGAACAATCTCAGCCTTTCACTGGAAGAAGGAGAATTTGTAACAATCATAGGTGACAATGGTGCCGGGAAGTCCACTCTCCTGAACTGTATAGCGGGTGAATATATTATAGATGAAGGTCAGATACTGCTAGATGATATTGACATTACCTATCTGCCTGAATACAAAAGGTCACAGTATATCGGCAGGGTATTTCAGGACCCCCTTAAGGGCACAGCTTATGATATGACGATAGCAGAAAACCTGGCTATAGCATATGCCAAGGGTAAACCAAAAGGACTACGCCCAGGTATTAATAAGAAAGATATAGAATTATTCAGGGGAAAATTATCATTACTCCATCTCGGCCTGGAGGATAGATTGAACCAGAAAGTAGGCCTTCTATCGGGCGGGCAGAGGCAGGCCCTGACACTACTGATGGCAACAATTGTCAAGCCGAAATTATTGCTACTTGATGAACATATAGCTGCTTTAGATCCAAAAATAGCCGAAAAAATCCTCCAACTAACAGGCGAAATAGTGAAAAAAGAGAATATATCTACTTTGATGATTACACACAATATGAAGGCTGCCCTTGACCATGGAACAAGAACCATAATGATGCATGAAGGACAGATAATTCTTGATATTAAAGGTAAGGAAAGAGAAGATATGACAATTGAGAAACTGATCGATCAGTTTGGAAAGAAAGCCAGGCATGAACTGGAAGATGACAGGATATTGTTGAGTAAATAAAGCATTACCTATAAACATAATACTCGTCTTTGTCAACAAAGACGAGCAGGGCCTGCTTAATATAATATTATCTTTATCTGCAAACTTATCACTACTGGCATATTCCTGGAGCTGTGTATTCATCCAGATTATAGTCTTCAATAACATTATGAAATAAAGTTGGATCGCCATTATAAACAGAGGCTAAAATATTATCCAGATCCTCTGTGATTATATCGCCCAATAATATTTTATCGGACTATCTTCCAACTAAAAAATATTGTATTGTCAGGATCAATTGAAGTCAATCAAGCAAATCTTAATAATTTAGAGCTATATACATTTGCTTATCAAGATACAGAAAAGCCTATGACATTTGAGATAGATTTTATTTACGGTGAAAAGAGGCTTTTATTTGAGTTTGAGATTCAAGTAAGTACATTTAAAAAATAAAGACGAAAGGTTATCTATTAATCACTCTCTTTTATTGATAAGTCTGGACAAAACACACTGATTTATTCTAGAAATGAAAATAGGATTAAGATTAGCAAAGATAGGAAAGCACTATCACTGATTGAATTTGATAAAGAATTGTTGGAAGCATTTGAGAAAAAAATTAATGAGTTTTTCAGATAGTATATAAACCTACTCAGCAGTAGCTGCTGCTTCATCTTCCAGGTCGTCCTCTGGATTAATACTAATTCCGTAGGCTGTTGAATCCAAACCAAGTACTGTCTCAGCACCAGCTTCGGTTAAAGCCTGCCTGGTCTTTTCAGGTTCCAGGGTCAGGGCAATTATTGTTCCTCCACCACCGGCACCTGCCATTTGGCTCCCAGTGCGCCTCCGGATAGGTGACATTAATCAAGTGACCACATAAGCTCAAGGTTTTAAAAACCGTTACTCCTGACTACTGGCTATTTCACTAATAGCCTGTTTAACATCATTATCAACTGATTCAATATACTTGCGATTAAACACTGCCTCACGGATATTATCTCTATTTGGCTTGTAGGTGCCAACCAGTTCAACCAGTAGATTAATTATACCTGAGGTATCACCATTTCTAACCTTCAACTCAAACTCTTTGATTGCATTATCCAATATGTTAATATCTATATCTTCCAGGCGTGTTATAAAGATACGTTCATGTTCTGTTGATATATTGTCTTCATTATCATGCAATAATTCTTCATAAAGTTTTTCCCCGGGACGTAAGCCACTTACCTCAATCTCTATATCTTCGCCCACTTTTAAACCAGAAAGCTTGATTAAGTCTCTGGCAAGGTCCATTATCTTGACTGGTTCTCCCATATCAAGAACAAAGACCTCTCCACCTTTTCCGATAGAACCTGCCTGTATGACAAGCTGAACAGCTTCAGGAATGGTCATGAAATATCTTGTTACCTCTTCATGGGTAACCGTCACAGGTCCACCCTGAGCAATCTGTTTCTTAAATAGGGGTATGACACTGCCATTACTACCCAGTACATTCCCAAACCTGACAGCCATGAATTTTGTCTCACTTCTTTTATTGATAGTCTGTACAAACATTTCTGCTACTCTCTTGCTGGCTCCCATTACATTGGTAGGATTAACGGCTTTATCTGTTGAAATAAGCACAAATCTTTCTACATCAAACTCATCTGCGACTTCAATGAGATTCCTTGTCCCAAATATATTATTCTTGACAGCCTCTTCAGGATTATGCTCCATTAGCGGCACATGTTTATGAGCAGCAGCATGGAAAACCACATCTGGCTGATACTTAGCGAAAAGATATCTCAATTTATCCCTATCACGAATACTGGCTATAACTGGAATGAAATCTATATGCTTGTACCTGTCCAGTAATTCAAGATCAAGGAAATATAGGTTGTTCTCATATATATCTAACATAACTAATCTCTGAGGGTTAAACCTGGCAATCTGACGGCATAGTTCAGACCCGATTGATCCACCGGCACCTGTCACAAGAACAGTCTTACCTTCTACATGATCAGCAATTTCTTTATTGTTTAATTTAACCTGTTCTCTACCCAGTAAGTCTTCAACCTTAACCTCTCTTATCTGGTTTAAACTGACATCACCATTTAGGATTTCAAACATACCAGGTAAGATATTGACAATTACGTCATTATCACTGCATATTTCATATAACTCTTTTATTTCATTTCCTTTAGCAGAAGGAATAGCAATGATAATTTCATCAATACTATACTCTTCAATAACATCAGGTATGTCATAACGATTACCCAGGACCTCTATACCATGTATCTGTAGGTTACTCTTATGTGGATCATCATCTATTAATCCAACAATTTCTTTGCCTAGCTCGGGATGTTTATTATTTTCACGAATTATTATCTCACCGGCATCACCAGCACCTATTAGCAAAACCCTTGTAGTGGCACCTTTAACTTTTATCTTATAAAAATATTCCCTTAAAATTCTCAGAACAAACCTTAAGCCTCCCAGCATAAAAACATCCAGAATGAAATTAATAATCAGTATACTTCGTGGGAAACTTGCCTGAATGGCAAATATATATAAAACAAAAATCAGATTGATCAGAAAAGATACCTTTACAATTGACCGCAACTCCCCTATGCTGGCATACTGCCACATCTTATTATATAGATTAGAGGTAAATAAAATAAGGAAAGCTATAATAGATATAGCAGCAAAGAATACATAATTTAAATTATCCAGGAAGCTCATTTCAAAGCGCATATAATAACTAATCAGTAAAGCCAGGTTAATTAAAATAATGTCTGCAACTATTAACCTGGGTTTTTTATATACTTTCAGCATTAAGTCCAGCATAGATTTACCCCCTCATTTTACGGTCATCTACTCATCTACTCTAGATGCAGCAACCTCTTTTTCAATATCTGTAGAGTTAATGGCATTATATGACTGCGGTACCCCTACTCCTATATATTCCAGGCCTATCTCTTCTATTTCTTCTCTATCATAAACATTTCTTAAGTCGAAGAAATACTTGCCTTTCATTAATTCTTTAACCTTCATAAGGTCCAATCTTCTGAACTGGTTCCACTCTGTAATCAATACTAAAGAATCTACACCTTTCAGTGCATCGTATTCATTTGCACAATAGACTATATCCTTTTCATAGTCTTCTAAACGCCAGACTGCTTCCTCAATACCTTCTGGATCATATGCAAAGACCTTAGCTCCCTTATCAATCAATCCAGGTATAATGGTTAGAGCAGGGGCTTCACGCATATCGTCTGTCTCAGGTTTAAAGCTTAAACCTAGAACACCTATTTTCTTTCCGTTCAGGTCTTCCAAAGTATTCTCTATTTTTTCTACCATGTAATGCTTCTGTCTTTCATTGGCATCAATAGCAGCCTTTATTACTTTCAATTCCACACCATTATGATCAGCAATCCTGGTAATAGCCCTGGTATCTTTGGGGAAACAACTGCCCCCATAACCCGGTCCAGCATGTAAGAACTTGTTGCTGATACGTCCATCCATACCCATAGCCTTAGCAACCTTCTGCACATCAGCTCCTACCTTTTCACATAGTATAGACATCTCATTGATAAAAGATATCTTTGTAGCCAGAAAGGCATTTGAAGCATACTTGATCATCTCTGCTGTTTCCAGATTGGTAAATACAAAAGGAACTTCATTAAGGTACAGAGCTCGATACACTTCTTTTAATATATCTCTGGCCTTTTCACTTTCAGTTCCAATAACTACCCTATCTGGATGCATAACATCATAAACAG
>JBKGXW010000075.1:0-12367 GCA_046546395.1 Halanaerobiales bacterium | reverse complement strand
ACTGGAAGAAGTTGATGTAGAGAAGATAGAGGAAGATGAGATTGATAAACTGGAAGATGTTGATGTTGAGAAGATAGAAGAAGACGAGATTGATAACTTAGAAGAAGATATCGGCAAAATAGATGATAATATTGATGATGAATTGAAGGAAGCTAATAATGATAAAATAGAAGATAAAGAGTTCATGTCACTGGAAGATGACAGGAATGAGACAGTAATAGATATGAAACTTGATCAAGATGCCATTAGTAAGTTAGTAGAAGGATTAAAGGGAACTAAGAAAAAAGAGGAAATAGAGAAAAAGAAAGAGCTAGAGAAAGATGATGAACTAGAGAAAGAGAAAGAACTAGAGAAGGATAAGGAACTAGAGAAAGATGAGAGTTTGGGGTTTTTCGATAATGACAATGAAGAAGAAACTCCAGATAATATATATGAGGAGTTTGATGATGAGGGGATTAGTTCTGAGGCAAAAAGCGAAAATGATGACCTAGATCAGAAAGTATTTCGTATAGAGGAATCAGATATAAAGAAATTTAATTTAGAGGACTTTGGCTTTAGTGCTGAAAATGAAGTTATGGACGAAGAAGAAATTGATGACTTAGAGGAAGATAGTGAAGCAGGAGAAAGGGTCTATAAAATAGACTTCGAAGACGTTGAAGATATAGAAGAAGATATATTCAAAAAAATAAATAAAGAAAGTGCTGAAGATGATAACGAGGATGGGGTTTACAGAATTAATATTGAAGATGTTGAGGATATAGATGATGAATATCTTGAACAACTAAGTAAGAAAACAGATAAAGATACAGATGAGGATACAGACGAGGATACAGATAATGTTTATAAAATAAATATTGAAGAAGAACTCCAGAACACTAATCAAGATGACAGCGGTAAAGAGAGCGGGGAAGATGAAGACGATGATGAAGAGGAACTGCCTGTAGATAATATACAGGTTATCGATGACGCTGTTCTTGATTTTGATAGTCCTCATGATTTAACTAGTCTTACTACTCCGCTGGATATAAATGGAAATGAAGATTTAGAGGAAATAAGAGAAGATCTGAAAAATATGATGAAGAAGAAATTAAATGGAGAAGATGAAGAGGAGCCTGCTCCAGTTTTAGGTGACGTAAGTCTTCTGCATGCTCTGGATTCTAAAGATAGGTTTGAACGTCTTTTAAAATTGGGTGCAGATGTAAATGAAACTGATGAAATGGGTAGGAATTGTCTGCATTACCTGTGTCGAGATATTGGGATGGTTGGGGGTCAGAACCTCTACTTAATAAGGTTGCTGGTTGAGAATGGTGTAGATATTAATCATCAGGATGAAGATGGAAATACACCGATACACTTAATTCAAAATGCCAGAGGTAATGCACCGGCCGCAATTAAATATTTAAAAATAAATGGGGCAAGGCTTGACATCAAAAACAAGGCAGGGTTTACCCCTTATGAAGAGGCTGAGCGACGCGATGAGAGACATCTGATGAGCCTGCTGATTTATGAAAAAACAGAGTAATACAAAAATGTAATATGACAAAAAGAGAAAAACTAAGTTAATAGGGAAAAAAATATAAATATCATTTAAAGGGATAGGGGATAAAATGCAGTATAAAATGGTGGTACTTGATTTAGATGATACATTACTTGATAAAGAACACATTATATCAAATACAACAGGCAATACATTAAAAAAGCTGAAAGATATGGGTGTAGAAATAGTAGTAGCAACCGGAAGGATGTATTGTTCAGCACTGCCCTATATAAAACAGCTGGGTTTAGTTGGTTCAATGATAACATATAATGGTGCATATATACGAAATGTAGAGAGAGATGAAGTAGTCTTTCATAAACCAATAGATCTGGAGTTAGCCCGGGAAATATTGAAGGAGGCTGAAGAAGCCGGACTTTTTGTCAATATATATATGGATGACAGATTGTATGTTGAAGAAACCGGAAGGGAAACAGAACTATATAAAAAAATATCGGGGGTTGAAGCTAATCCAGTGGGAAAGCTATCGGAGTTTATCTCTGATGCGCCAACAAAAATCTTAATTGTTGAAGAAGATCTTGAAAAGAATCAATATTATAGAAAATTCTTTGTAGAAAAGTATGGGGATAAACTTGAGGTTACCAATTCAAAGGCATTTTTTATTGAGTTTATGGCAAAGGGTGTATCTAAGGGTAATGCTATAGAAGTAATTGCTAATGAAAAAAATATTGATCTGAAAGATATCATTGCAATTGGTGATAGCTGGAATGATCTTGAAATGATCCAGACTGCCGGACTCGGTATAGCTATGGGAAATGCCCCTGAAGGTGTTAAAAAGTATGCAGATAAGGTAGCAGAAAAACATGATGATGAAGGTGTCAGCAAAATACTAAAGGACATATACAGTTTAAAGGAGTAGATATATGAATAATGTGTATTCACTGGAATATGGAGAAGGCTATGTCGAATTTAAAATAGATACAGCATATAGAGTTTTACAGAGTAGTGATATCAATAACGAAATAGATTGGGAAAATAAAATAAAACAATCCTTTTCAAATCCTATTGAGTCTCCAACATTAAGTAATATTGTAAGACATGAAAAACCGGAGAATATAGTAATTATCGTAAATGATATAACCCGTCCAGTTCGATATGATATTGTATTAAAGCCCATGTTAGATGAACTACTTGAGGCAGGAGTAGATAAAGGATGCATTACGCTCCTGATAGCAACGGGAATGCATAGACCAATGACTGAAAAAGAGGTAGAGGAAACACTGGGAAAAGAAATTGCCCAAAACTACAACTGGGAAAATCATAATTGTGACAACAATCTGGTGTATTACGGTCAGTTAAGCGAAGATGTACCACTATATGTTAATTCCCTGGTTAAAGAAGCTGATTTATTATGTGCTGTTGGGGTTGTAGCCCCTCACTATATGGCAGGTTATTCAGGTGGTAGAAAATCTCTGCTACCGGGAGTTTGTGGTCGTAAAACAATAGAGGCACATCATTCCCTGATGCGTAAACCTGGGTCCAGAACCGCCCATCTGAAAGGTAATCCTTTTCATCAACTTACAGTAGAGGCTGCCGAAAAAACGGGACTCAGATTTATATCAAATATAGTAGTAAATAGCAAAAATGAGCCAATTGACCTGGTTGTAGGACACTGGTTAAAGGCCTGGGAAAAGGGCGTTGCTGTCTGCCATCAAAATTCTGTTATAATGGTCGATGAATTGGCTGATATTGTGATAGTTAGTGCCGGGGGGTATCCGAAGGATATCAATATGTATCAATCTCAAAAAGCCCTGGAAAATGCCTCATATTGTGTAAAAGATGGTGGAATGATATTACTGGTTGCAGAATGTAAAGAGGGCCTGGGAGAAGATGTTTTTGAAAAATGGTTGAATGAAGCACCCACACCACAATATCTGGAAGAAAAAATACAGAGTGTCTTTGAACTTGGAGGCCATAAAGCATATGCTGTAGCCAGAGTAGCTGCTAATTGTTCTATTTTTTTGTATAGTACTCTTGAAGATAGTATAGCCCGGAAAGCTTTTATGACTCCTGTTGAAAGTATAAATGAATTTGTAAGTAAGTATCTTGATGATGAGAAACTGGTATATATATTACCACATGGTGCCAATACTGTTCCCGGTCTTCTGAGTTAATTTTGTTGACAAGTCTGTAATCTCCATATATAATTATTAACGTAAAGCTATTTAATAATTTTCTAAAGTATATATGATGGCTACCTAAATCTGGTTGTAATTGTTTTTGACCGTGATTTGGTACCGAATGATTAGGTATTATAAGGGGGTGAATATAGTGACTCATGTAATCTCTGATGAATGTATTATGTGTGGTGCCTGTGAACCAGAGTGCCCAGTTGATGCTATAAGCCAGGGTGATACTCAATATGAAATTGACCCTGATACCTGTATTGATTGTGCAGCCTGTGTTGCTGTCTGTCCAGTAGAAGCAATTAGTGAAGAATAAAGCAGTACATAAATCTTGCACAGCTAAACATACAATATAAACAGGTAATAGATATTAAATTAGATGATACAGAAGACCGGAAAGAAGAATTTAGTCCGGTTTTCTTTAGCAATAAAAACCTAGTAAAAAAGTAGGGATTAAAGATATTGAACAGTATTATTCACCTTTTGAGTATTTTGAAAATGAAGTGATAAAGTCTTTTGAATTAATATCACATAAAGTGGGCAAATTACTCATGGGGGTGAGATCAAATGATAGAGGTTTATTGTGGAGTAAAATCATGCAAACATTTTAAAGAAGGATTTTGTACGGTGGAGAATCTCCATATCTCAAAAAACAACGAAAAACCTACTCATACTGAAGAAACAAACTGTATGAGTTTTGATTCAAAACTATTTTAGCAGAGATATAATAGTAAAAAAATAGGGTTAGAAACATGTTAAGTCATTGTTTAAAAGGGGAGGTAGAAATAATGAAGGATAAAGTAGTTATTATTGGTGCAGGACTTGTAGGAGCTACTTCAGCTTATGCTATAATGAACTGGGGGCTTGCTTCTGAGATAGTGTTGGTAGATATTGACAGGGATAGAGCCGAGGGTGAGGCGATGGACTTGAATCATGGAGCAGCCTTTGTAAAGCCAGTAAGAGTAAGACATGGCGGGTACGAAGAATGTAAAGATGCAAAGATTGTAATCTTGGCTGCTGGTGCCAATCAAAATCCCGGGGAAACCCGTCTCGACCTTGTCAAAAAAAATACCAGGATATTTAAATCAATAATACCTGAAATTATGGAGTATACAGATGATGCAATTTTACTTGTTGTCACCAATCCAGTAGATATTTTAACTTATGTTACCATGAAAATATCAGGTCTTCCCTGGAACAGAGTTCTTGGATCAGGCACAGTACTGGATACCTCAAGGTTCCGTTATTTATTAAGTGATCACTGTAATGTTAATCCTCGAAATATACATGCATATATACTTGGGGAACATGGTGACCATGAAGTAGCCGCCTGGAGTCTAACCACAGTAGCAGGAGTACCTTTTGAAGAGTATTGTATTTTCTGTGGTAAGGAGTGTGCTAACACACAGTTCAAAGATAACATGTCTGAACAAGTTAAAAACGCGGCCTATGAAATAATCGATAGAAAAGGAGCAACATATTATGCTGTAGGTCTGGCAGTAGCGCGAATAGTAGAGAGTATTTTCCGTGATGAAAACTCAATTTTGACAGTATCAACTACTCTGGAAGGTCAGTATGGTATGGATGGGCTTGCCCTCAGCTTACCTGCGATAATTGGATCCAGAGGAATTGAAAGGGTATTAAGCTTAAATCTATCTATAGATGAGGAAGAGAAAGTGAAAGAGGCTGGAAATGTACTTAAGGATATAATTAAAGATCTGGATCTGGATTAGTCATTTGAGGTTCTGATCAGGAGGGATCAGTTCAATATCTGTATTGAGAATCAACATGTCATTTTATTAGGTTTCATCGATACGGTGTGATAAGATTACATTAAAAAGCAGGATTTTACTCTTATTTAACGAATAAAGATAGAGTAGTTCTGCTTTTTTGGATTAATCAGAATAGGAAATAATGAAAGAGGAGTTGATAAGTATGTCATTACTTAAGAAAGTAGATCCTGAAATAATGGAACTAATTAAAGAGGAGGAGAGAAGGCAGCAGAATAATATAGAGCTAATAGCCTCGGAAAACTTTGTCAGTGAGGCAGTGATGGAAGCAGCAGGTTCTGTCTTAACCAATAAGTATGCAGAGGGTTATCCGGCCAAAAGATACTATGGGGGCTGCGAGGTTGTAGATAAGGTCGAAAATTTAGCCATAGAAAGAGCCAAGAAAATATTCGGAGGAGATCATGTTAATGTCCAGCCTCACTCAGGTTCTCAGGCCAATCAAGCAGTTTATTTTGCGATGGTAGAGCCTGGAGATACCATACTGGCAATGGACCTTACACATGGCGGCCATCTAACCCACGGTAGTTCTGTCAATCTATCGGGTAAGTATTTTAATTTTGTCCATTATGGGGTGAGTAAAGAAGACGAAACAATTGATTTTGAAGCTGTGGCAAAACTTGTCGAAGAACATAAGCCAAAGTTAATAGTTGCTGGTGCAAGTGCCTATCCCAGAATTATTGATTTCAGTAAGTTCCGTAAGATTGCTGATGATAATGATGCTTTATTTATGGTAGATATGGCTCATATAGCTGGTCTGGTAGCAGCTGGGTTACATCCCAATCCTGTTCCGCTAGCTGACTTTGTCACTACTACTACCCATAAGACACTTCGTGGAACCCGTGGTGGTATGATTATATGTAAAGAAGAGTATGCTAGAGCTATCGATAAAGCGATATTCCCTGGTTTACAGGGTGGTCCTTTAATGCATATTATTGCTGGTAAAGCTGTGGCCTTTAAAGAAGCAATGACAGATGAATTTAAAATATATCAAAAACAGATAGTTAAAAATGCCAAAGTGCTGGCAAGTGAATTGGAGAAGAAAGGTTTTCGTCTTGTTTCAGGAGGAACTGATAATCACATGATGTTGCTAGACCTCAGTAATAAGGATATTACCGGGAAGGAAGCGGAGAATGTACTTGATAAAGTAGGTATAACTGTTAATAAAAACACAATTCCATATGAAACAAGGAGTCCTTTTATTACCAGTGGTATCCGGATTGGCACACCTGCAGTCACTACCCGAGGGATGAAGGAAGAGGAGATGCAGCTAATAGCAAAATACATATCTCGGGCTATAGACAATATAAATGATGTAGATAAACTTTCAGAACTAAAGGAGAAAGTTTTCGAATTAACAGATAGATTTAGTTAATTATTGTCTTATGTTATAAGCTAAATACAACTTAGTCCATAAAAACATTGATTTATTTAAAGTATTTCGCGAAAGCATCCTTTTAATCTTTGATTCAGGTGGAGAAGTTTACGTGAATCTGTATTTTTTAAGTAGGGATGGCGAATTTTATTCCATGAAGGGGCCAATATCAGTATTCTGGTATTGCCCTTTTTAAAATCCTGCTTATTGAATCTGAGAAGCAAATATAGTATAATGTCTTTAATAAATAATTATGATGTTGTATTTAAGAGAAATATTGAATCTGGGGGTTAAAACTTGCTTGTATTAAATAGTATAAAAGAAATTTTCATCAGGTTTTACGATAACCTGTTCAAATTGAGTATTTTGAATTTAGTCTGGTTTACATTGTTTATGCTGCCTTTTTTATTGTCAATGGTTATAGGGGGTCCCTATATTATAATGTTTGGTGTAATATATTTAATAATTATAGCAGGTCCTGTTACTTTATCTGCTATGTCTTTTGTTGATAGTACTCTTGACCATGGATATTCAAAGCTTGGCACTTTTTTTACAGGAATTAAAGAAAATTTCAAAAGAGGTGTTTTGGCTTTTTTATTTTCTTTTATTGTTTATCTGGTGTTAATACTTGATATAGTTTTCTTTCTACAGGGTGCTGATAGCATTATAATGCAGATACTGGCTATTTTCTTTTTCTATCTGATAATAGTCTTTACTATAATGCAGGTATATTACTGGGGCCTTTTGACAATACAGAAAGAGGTAGGTCTCTGGATGATTATCAAGCGTTCCATAATACTGGTAATGGATAATATAATTCTTTCAATATTAATATTTATATTTCTTATTATATTATTAATCTTGCATACGGTGATTCCATTTATTATACCGTTATCATTATTTTCTTTACTTTCATTAACAAGTATTATTATGACAGCAAATATTCTTGAAAAATATACAGTAGAATAGGGGTTGATAAGTGTGAATGAATATTATATCGGGGTTGATCTTGGCGGCACTAAAATTCTAACAGCAATCAGTGATAATAGGGGAAATATCATAGAGAAGAAAAAAATTTCTACAGAAGCCAGGAAAGGGCAGGATCATGTCATTGATAATATCATCAGAAGTATTGATGAGGTAATCAGCGAGGCAGGGGTTGCAAAAGAGAATATTACTAGAATTGGAATAGGTACTCCTGGTCCTTTAAATATAGCTAAAGGTTTGATATATGAAGCCCCCAATCTCAACTGGAAAAATGTACCTCTGGTTGAACTATTACATGAAAAGACGGGGATTGAAATAGTGATTGAGAATGATGCTAATGCGGCGGCTCTGGGTGAAAAGTGGTTTGGTGCTGGTCGGGATGTTGATAGTATGATATATATGACAGTCAGTACAGGCATTGGTGGAGGAATAATTATTGATAAAAAAATACTCCATGGTGTTAATGACACCGCCGGAGAGATTGGACATTTCGTAATACAGACTGATGGTCCTATCTGTGGATGTGGTAATCACGGTTGTTTTGAGGCAGTTGCCTCAGGGACAGCAATTAATGGTATAAGTAAATACATTGCTGCCATGCACCCTGACAGCCTGCTATATCAGCTTGTAGATGGAGATATTACAAAAATAGACGGCAAGGTAGTTGAAGATGCCGCTATACAGGGTGATAAATTTGCCCGGCAAATATGGGATGATGAAGCACGTTATCTTGGTATTGGTATTGCAAATTTGTTAAATGTATTTAATGTTGGTACTATTATTCTGGGTGGAGGAGTAATGAATGCCTGGGATCTTATAAATGAAAAAATGATCAATACTATAAAGCAGTATGCATTTGAAAGTGCCTATAATGCAGTTGAAATTAGAAGGGCTGCCCTGGGCAGTGAGGTAGGGGTAAAAGGTGCAATTGCTGTAGCCATGGGAGATAAGTTATTATCGTGAGAGAAAAGAAACTGAGTGTTAATGAAATAATTGAAAAATTTGAGTTGTCTTTACTTGCTGGTGACCCGGAAGGAAAAATTATATCAGTTAGTGATATAAAAAGACCTGGTATTGAACTTGCAGGTTTCTGGAAATATTTTACGCCAGAACGTGTTCAATTGATGGGCATGACTGAAATTTCTTTTTTGAAGGAATTGAGTCCAGATACTTTAAATAGAAGGATAAAAAAACTGTTTAGCTATGATTTATCATGTGTAATAATAGCTAGAAATCTGGATATACCTGATATAATTATTAGTCAGGCCGAAGAAAACAAAATACCTTTATTGAGAACAAAAATATCTACTACACGCTTCTTAAGTTCATTAACTAATTATTTTGAAGAGGCACTTGCACCAGAAGAAACCTTTCATGGAGTTCTGGTTGATATCTATGGTGTAGGTGTATTGATAAAAGGTAAAAGTGGTATTGGAAAGAGCGAAACAGCCGTACAGTTGGTAAAGCGCGGTCACAGACTGGTTGCTGATGATTTAATAATCGTAAAAAAGATAGGTGAAAGGAAATTAATCGGTACTGCTCCTAAGGTTTCAAGGCATTTTTTGGAGATTAGAGGCATAGGTATTATTAATGTGAGAACTCTATTTGGGGCTGGAGCAGTAAAAGATTCCTCTGAGATAAATATGATTTCCAAGCTGGAGTTCTGGAATGAAGATAAGATCTATGAAAGACTGGGCATTGATAATATTTATGCGAAAATTATGGGTATTGAAGTACCTCAGGTGGTAATTCCCGTTAAGCCAGGAAGGAACCTAGCGATGGTTCTGGAGATTGCTGCGATGAATACACGTATGAAAGCTATGGGTTATAATGCAGCTCAGGATTTTTCCAATAAGATTAACGATATGTTGAGGTCTGATTAATGGAGGTATAATATGATGTTGTATAGTAAGGTGATTGCCTATCTTCTAGTTTTTTTTATTATCATTTCTTTTAATAATCTTGCTATAGCTGATGATAGTGTGCTGCTAGAAATTGAGGACCCTGTAAATGATGACTATGGTCCTGGTACTTATCAATACCCAACTAATGAGGCTTTCCAGGAGAAGGGTTTATTTGACATTAGATTTCTATCGATTGCTAGTATAGGGGAAAAGTACAGGTTTAAGATGGTGTTTTCTAACTTGACTGACCCATGGCGGAGTAAGCTGGGCTTTAGTCTACCCCTGGTAGAAATTTATATAGGGAAAGAGGGATCGGGGATTACTGAACTTTATAAAGAGGGAGCAAATATCCAGTTAGACCCCGATTATCCCTGGCATACATTGTTGAAGATGACTGGCTGGTGGGTCAGGGTATATAAGCCTGAAGACAGGAATGATGAAGAGGATATCTGGAATGCTGAGAATCATCCCGCTGACCTTAATGTTGAAGATATTGAATTTGAGGTAAAAGGAAATACTATTACTTTTGATATAAACAAAGAGATTATCGGTGATCTGGAGAATGCGCATCTTTATGTACTTGTAGGAAGTTATGATCCCTTTGGCCCTGATAATTTTAGAACAATTACTGGTGAAGTAGACTCATGGCATTTTTCGGATTTAAGCCGGGATAATCTTGAATATGCACCGAGGGTACTTGATATATTGCTACCTGAAGGTATAGACCAGGCTGAGTTATTGGCTGATTTCGCTGAAGATTATCCAACTGTAGTCCCGATACGTATAAAAGTAAAGTCGTCAAAAACTATTTATATACCATATATTTTTCTGTTTCTGCTCATCTTTGTCCTGGCATTTTTTGTATTGAATAAGAAACCCTTTATAAGTAATAATAAATAATAGATACTTTATAAGGAGGGTTTATAGTAAATGAGTGATAATGGTATTAATGTAAGTCCTACACCTATTACAGCTGGAGAACGGGTTGAAATTGAATATAATGGCCTTTTAGCAAAATCTGGAGCAGAACAGGTTTATCTCCATGCTGGTTTTGGTCTGAATAATCACTGGGAAAATGTTATGGATATAAAAATGAATAAAGAAGGTGATAAGTGGAAGACAGATTGTGCTGTCAAGACAGATAAAAGATTTTATTTTTGTTTCAGGGATAGTGCCGACAATTGGGATAATAACAATGGTATTAACTGGGGTTTTGAAGTTCATAATGGCCAGTTGTATTAGTTTGACTTTTTGCCGCCTTTCTGGGCGGCTCACTATTGAAAGGAGATATAACTTTTGTAAGCAAGTAAAATTACATATATAAGCAGTATTTTCTAAAACGAAAGCAAAACAGAGAGAAAAATTGTACAAATTATAACTAAATCAAACAAGAAATAGGAGTGATTCATATGGAAAAAATTAAAAGGTTAATGAATCTTTATCTGTCACCTACTGAAACATTATCAGAGGTGAAGGAGAAGAGTGACTGGTTGTTCCCGGGTATTGTTTTACTTATTTCGGCAGTAATATATGCTGTACTTATAATTCCTATAACAATGCCAGCTCAGATCGAAGCATATAAAAATAATCCTGATCTCACAGTGGAACAGAAGAATGCCTTAATTGAGGGGGCGCAGGGAATATTCCCATATATTGGGGGTGCTGTAGGAGCCATACTAATGACTGTATTAATATTATTTATTATGGCGGGATTTGTAATCTTGATTCGTTTTATTTTTGGAGGAAATAAGGTGGGCTTTAAACATGTCTTTTCAGCTGTAGCCTATATAAGTACTATTAATCTACTGTCTTATATTTTCGGTCTTATAGTTACCTATGCTACTGGAGATCTGATAGCTGACATATCAATTAATTTATTATTCCCCGGACTCAGTAGTAGTTATCTTGGAAGGGTTATTGGAGGTATAAGTGTATTTGGTGTCTGGCAGGCGGTTCTGTATTCGCTGCTATTAATTGTTTTCTATAATTATAGTAAAGTAAAGGCGTTTTCAATAATGGGTGTTTCTTATCTCATATTATTGCTAATTACTGCAATAAGTATTTTTCCGGCTGCATAATTAATTTATAAAAATAGGAATTGAAAAAGTAAAGGCGATTAGTGAGGTGCGGTAAATAAATCAAATGATAAAAGTATAATTATCTATATATTAAAGAACCCCCATATTTATATAGGGGTTCTTGTTTTTTATATTATTTTTTGATTACTATCGCTTTATTCAGGGAGTCGTAAATAGAACTGTAGCCGTTGCACCATTTTCCAGGGCTCCACCAACAGGAGAACGTGTGATTCTTACAGTTATCAGGTCGCATTGATTGACAGAATAATTAGCTGGTGAAAACACACAGCAATCTGGCCCTACAACTACTGCCTCCACTCCAGTTTCATCAAATGTTTCTCCACAATCGGTGCTGATAAATATTTCTGCCGTTATCGTTTCTCCGTCATCTAATGGTTCATCACGGATACTAAATACTAAACCACTAATTATCGCATCTTCTGGAATAACTACAGAATTTCTGACGATGCTATTTGGTACTGAAGTTCCCAATCCAAAGAATTGGTTATTGCCAATTGATTCATCTGTAGCCAGATAGAGGGTGTTTGTCGCTGG
>JBKGXW010000074.1:0-12465 GCA_046546395.1 Halanaerobiales bacterium | reverse complement strand
ATCTATATTAACGTGAATCATATCTATAAATTATCCCTGTGAAATAGCATTTACAGGACACTTGGGCTCACACGCGCCGCAGGAAATACATATATCTTCATCGATTGTATAAGGCTGCTTGCGTTCACCAGAAATCGCATCAACAGGACATACTTTGGTACACATTCCACAACCTACACAGGTATCTTCGTTAATCACATATGCAGAAGCCATACCTTCACATACATTAGCAGGACACTTCTTATCCTTGATATGGGCTTCATATTCATCACGGAAATACTGCATGGTACTCAGGACAGGATTTGGCGCTGAACCACCCAACTGGCATAATGAAGTATCTTTAATCTGATTACCCAGTTCTTCCAGTAACTCCAGGTCACCTTCCTTACCTTCACCATCACAAATACGATTTAATATTTCCAGCATTCTCTTGGTACCTTCACGACATGGTGTACATTTACCACATGACTCACTCTGAGTAAAGCTCAGGAAGAAACGGGCCACATCAACCATACAGGTGCTGTCATCCATTACAACCATACCACCTGAACCCATCATAGCTCCAACTTCCTGTAATGATTCATAATCAATTGGTAGGTCGAGTAGATCTGCAGGTATACATCCACCTGATGGTCCACCGGTCTGAACAGCCTTAAATTTCTTACCCTGATTCAGCCCACCGCCAATGTCATAGATAATCTCACGAAGAGAAATCCCCATTGGAACCTCTACCAGACCAGTATTATTAATTTTACCTGTCAGGGCAAATACTTTAGTACCTGTACTCTTCTCTGTACCAACAGATTTATAGGCATCTGCACCATTAGTTATTATAAAAGGTACATTACCGAAAGTTTCAACATTGTTAATATTTGTAGGTTTACCCCACAGTCCAGAAACAGATGGGAATGGCGGCTTAGGTCTCGGCATACCCCTCTGACCTTCAATAGATGCCATTAAGGCAGTTTCTTCACCACAGACAAAAGCTCCGGCACCCTTCTTGATATGCAGATCAAAGTTGAAGCCACTGCTGAAGATATCTTCGCCAAGCAGGCCCAGTTCCTCTGCCTGCTCGATCGCTATCTCCAGACGTTTGATAGCCAGTGGATACTCTGCTCTAACATAAACATAACCCTCATCAGCACCGATAGCATAAGCAGCAATAATCATACCTTCTATAATACGATGCGGATCTCCTTCAAGCAAACTACGGTCCATGAAAGCACCGGGGTCACCCTCATCAGCATTACATACCAAATATTTCTTGTCACTTTCAGGTTGACGGGTTAGTTCCCATTTCAAACCAGTTGGGAAACCCGCACCACCACGACCTCGCAGTCCTGAGTCTTTCACCTCTTTGATAACCTCTTCAGGTGTCATTTCAGTAAGAGCCTTACCGGCAGCCTCATAGCCGCCTACAGCAATATATTCATTTAAACTTTCAGGATTAACCTTTCCACAATTGGAAAGAACAATTCTATGCTGTTTCTTATAAAAGTCAATATCCTGATAAGAAGGAATGCTTTCGTCAGTAAGTGGTTCCTTATATAATAATCTATCTACAATTCTACCCTTCAACAGATGTTCCTCAACTATCTCTTCCACATCTTCCTCTGTAACCTGGCAGTAGAAAACACCTTCAGGATATACGATCATAATTGGTCCCTTTTCACAGAAACCATGACATCCAGTATCAACAATTTTTATTTCATCTTTCAAACCATGTTTTTCCAGCGCAGCAGGAAGTGATTCTTTCAGGGTATTTGCTCCAGAAGAAACACAACCAGTACCTGTACATATTAAAACATGGGAACGGTATATTGATTGTTCCATGCTATTCTCCCCCTTCCTCTAGGCGAGCAACTGCTAATTCATCAACAACATTTCCATTAACTACATGCTCAAGAATGATTTTTTTTACATCATTTTCCTCAAGATTACCATAGGTAATCCTACCTCTACCCGGCAACTTAACATCCATTAACGGTTCTTTCTCACACATACCAATACAACCAGTCTGTGATACTACAACATCCAGATCTCTCTTCTCTATTTCATCAAGGACAACCTTCAATATTTTACGTGCACCAGCGGCAATACCACAGGTTCCCATACCGATTATAATCTTTGTTTTATCAGCAGCATCTCTTGCTGTCATGTCTTTCTGGAGAGTCTCTCGTAATTCTTTCAATTCTTTAAGTGATTTCACTTATAGGTCACCTCCATATAGGTTTTTTAAGCCTTCTTTTATATATCCCTCAAGCCACTTAAGGACTTTTGGGTTGTTTATACTTAAACCATCCAGTTCATCTTTAACCTCAATAGTACTGAAAATGAATTCCTTATCTTGCTCTTCATCTTTGAATTTATGCCAATATATAAAGTCAATATCAGGATTAACAGATATTAAAGAAAGCAGCGTTTCCTTAATATCTCCAAGGGGAGCTCTGTCAATATGACTATGCTGGAAATAAGCCCTAACTTTCGTACCTTCCCCTACAACAGACTTAATTTCCAGATCCCCATTACATTGTCTGGCAGCTTCTTTGAAGAGCGGCAAACCCAGGCCGACCTCTCTGGTTTTTCTTGAGGTAACAAATGGATCAGTTATAGTCTCAAGGGCAGACTCCTCTATTCCACAGCCATTATCTATAATATCAACACCAAATAAGTCCCGTTCAATATCTTCATTAATCACTATTTCTATGACTGCAGCACCAGCTGATATAGAATTCTGTACAATATCCAGTATGTGTAAAGATAATTCCCTCATTTATATCACATTCTCACATAAATCTTTATCTGTCATTATTCCATATATTCTTTTAAGACACCAGGTACTTTTTCTGGTGTAAGACGACCATGGGTATCATCATTTATCATGATAACTGGAGCCAGTCCACAGGCACCAATACAGGCAACTGTTTCCAGTGTAAACTTAAGATCTTCTGTAGTTTCACCACTCTCTACACCAATCTCTTCCTGAATAGCCTTCAACACATCTGAACCACCACGTACATGACAGGCAGTTCCCATACAAACACGGATGATATTATCTCCGCGGGGTTCCAGATGGAACTGTGTATAGAAAGTAACAACACCATATACCTGACTCAGTGATAAATCCAGTCCAAAAGCAATACCCTTAAGAACTTCTTCAGGTAAATAACCATATTCATCTTGAGCTTCCTGTAAGATAGGGATTAAATATTTCTCTTCCTTCTCGTAATTTGCTAAGATATTTTTCAATGGTGCAAGGTATTTTTCGCGGCTTTCTTTTCCATTACCACAAGTACATGCCATTTTCTTCAACCCCCTTTAATAATTTAAATTATTTTAAAAAATAAATATATAGAAAAAATAAATTTTAATCTCAAGTTTGATTTCCCTGAATCCATATCTACTTATATATCTTTGTATACATATCTACTTTAATACCTTTGTGATATTTTTATCAATATAGGCTCAAAAAAAGATAGAACAATAAGGAACATAGTCGAATATAAATTCCCTCTTGATTCTATTGATTTACGCAATATAACCCTTAAATATTATAGCAAGATTAATATCTAAGCATATTATATGTTAGTAGATAAACTATGTCAATAGGATTTCTTAAACTGAGAATAAATACAATTTTCAGCCAATTCACAAATATGTGAAATTTATCTCAAGTTAGACTATATTAAATCCTTAAAATTCTATAATTCCGTAACTAATTATATCCTTTGACTCTCTCCTTATTAATAATCCCATTTTAAACTCAAAACTTTGTGAAAAGTTTATTGGCAGATATAGATGATATTATTGCCCCGGATACTTATTCTGTGAAAATGTTTATCTGTAATATGTTTCTTATTTCCCCGTTTTCAACACTGCACTTTCTAAGCTCTGTATTTTCTTATTATCCAGTTTCAGTCTACTCATTATATCTATATCCTTTAAATAATGACTATCACTATTGTATATCATGGAATAGTTTTCCAAAAAGCCATACTGTTCTTTCAACTTTTCAATATCCCCATTACGGGAAACTTCAAGAACCTGAAAATCTAACTCCGGGGGCACAAAACCCAGATTGGAAATAATACTATTATATTTCCTGTCTATGTGAGAAGGAATTACTATCCCCCCAAGATTCTTTACCTCTTTCACAATATCATTTACCGACATATCTGTTGCGGCAGCCAACAGCCTTTTCTCTTTGGCAATATACTCATCATTTATATCTGTTAAGAGCTGATATCCAAAGAACTCTTCATCATTCTCTCTATCTGGCAATGACCAATAGACTCTCTCCTGCCAGCTTAGAACCTGCTCCAATTCATCGAACAAACAGAGTAAATGTATCTCCTCAATACTGGCTACTTCCATACCGGGAATCACAATTAGTTCAGTCCTCCTTGCCAGTTCCAGACTAACTTCCACATTGCCGGCAGAATTATGATCTGTAATAGCTATTATATCAAGACCTTTCTTCAGTGCCTTTTCAATAATATTCCCGGGCGTCATCAAAATATCGGCACATGGCGAAAGACAACTATGTATATGAAAATCACAATTATAGTATTCTTTCTCTTCAGCCATACAATCACCTACTATTTATATTGAAATACAATTCGTTCACTTTTTATATATACTGTATATTTTTCAGATTCCTCTATCCTTTATATTACCAAGTCATAGCCGAGAATGCCTCTCCTATATTTGTTTATCTTACATAACGGTTTAGCTATTACTCAATTCCCAAACTGGCAAGTTTACTTATCAATTGATATGCAGTCATTGAAGTTCTCAATATATTAATACCTTTTTCTTCTGCCCTCTGAACCGCCTCTTCTTCAATTTCAAAGTCCTCAACAACAATTAAGGCTGAAACCGATGCTAACAAGGCAACTGCAACAACATTTTGATGCCCCTGAATTGTAATCCAGAGATTTCCTTCTTTAGCCCTGGCCATTACATTGCTCAATAAATCCCCCACATAAGCACCATCAATTTCTTTCTCCATATCAGCCGCAGCGATCACTTCCAGATTTAGTTCATCTACTAATTCTTTTACTTTCATAATATGCTGTCTCTCCTCTCAGGGAAATTTTGATATATTTATTTTGATATATTTATAATGTAGATATATTACTATTTAAACAATCATTGAATAATATCCAATAACTTATTCTCAATTAAGACTATCAATTATCTTTCGTTTTATTTTTTCTTTCCCGTTTTAATAGTTTACCTTCTTTCATCACAGGTGGCAGGGCATGAGCCAGCTCGGACATCCTATCTGCCAGATCACCTACCTGCTCCCTTAGGACAAAAACACAGTCAGTTCTTTTGGCTTTACCGTTGATAATATCTTCAGCCAGCGTCTTACAATCCGGCGCTCCACAGGCAGCACAATCCAGACCTGGCAAAATGTCTATCTCATTTTCCAGCAATACAAGTTTTTCCATAGCCTTTTCCATATCATTATCAAGACTACCAATCTGAATAGCCTTTAATTCCCGTGTCAGTTTGTAATTATACTTACTATAGTCCTGCTCTACCATGTTTTGGTGTTTCTCAGTCAACTTGCGCAAGTTATACTTAGCCTGAAAGGGGTTAATTACATTGAATATACCGCCTACACAACCCTGGCTACAACCAACCAGCTCAAAATATTTAATGCCTTTCACATTATTCCGTGATAATTCATCAAGTAGTGCCTTAACATTATGGATGCCCGAAACTGATAGAGTTGCCTTCTGCATATTATCTCTCATTAGTTGAGCCTCCCCGCCATTCTGACCCCAGCTTATACCCAGATATGGAACAACTTCGCTCTCTTTTTCAACTAGAACTGTATCCTTGTAAATTTTCTTCTTATCAAGTATCTTAAGTAATGCCTGATATATTACATCTACCGAAAGTGCTCTATCCAGATTACTTTTATCTAAGCCCACAGGATTAAAAATAGTAGTATATTTAGCTGGACAAGGAGTGATAAAGAAAATACCTATATCAGCAGGAGAAATCCCTCTTGCTTCCAGGTCAGCACGGGCCTTTTCAGCCATCATTTCTACAGGTGATTTGAAAGGTAATAGATGGCCGATTAACTCTGGATATAGGATTTTTATCATCCGGACAACCACTGGACATGAAGAGGAAATATACATTCCCGGGTTTTTCTCCAGATAAAGCAAAGTCTGTCTGGTTAAAGCCTCAGCGGCCACTGCCACATCACGAACATCTTTAAAACCAAGATCATATAATGATTTTTTTACCCTGGCAGGTTCAACCCCTTCGAACTGCCCGTAAAAACTTGGTGGAATGAGTACTACCGGAAAATCATACTCCTCAATATCAGCCAGCCTATCTGCCCGTGAATATTTGGCATGATAAGCACATGTCCTGATACATTCAGCACAATCAATACATAAATCCTCTTTTATTGTAGCTTTCCCGTGATGTACCCTGATAGCTTTGCTTGGACATTTCTTAACACAGTTGGTACAGCCCTCACAGAGCTCTTCCTTCAAAAGAACAGAGTGCTTTTTCATCTTTTATCTCCCCTAAACGAATATAATAATCAAATTTATACATTACTTATACTGAGCTTAAACTGATATCATTATAAACATTCTAGAATATAATTGCAATAATTAGACTCTTGCACTGTCTTTAAATCTAATTAAAATAAGTAGACCGCTATACTGACTCCATACTAATCCTTAAGATAAACTACTGCTGATATCCTGGTGCCCTCTCCACTTTCGGAAACAACCTCAACATCATCAGAATAGTGTTCAACATTATTTAACCCCATCCCAGCTCCAAAACCCATCTCTCTTACCTCATCACTGGCCGTGGAATAACCCGGTTGAAAGGCCTTTTCAATATCACTAATACCAGGACCTCTATCTTCAGCGATAACCTTCAGAAATTCAGGTGTTACAATTGCCCTGATTTCTCCACCTTCAGAATGTATAATAATATTCATTTCCAGTTCATATGTTATAATAGTTAACTTACGGGCGATATCTGACCTGACTCCAAGTTTCCTGAGCAAGTCCTTCAGCTTACTGGAAACCTCTCCACCACTGCCAAAATCCCCACGTTCAATTTCCTTCTCCAGAATTTTCTGCTCCTTCACTTTAAATCCCCCAGCTCTGTTTCTTCAATTTCGCGAATATTTTCAGACTTAAGACCCTTATTGTAGAGCAGACCGCAGCATTCAAATAACGGTTTTCCTGAGAGGTATAGTGCTATCTCCTTCTCCCTGGCAAGTTCAACAGTATCAAGTGGAGGTCTCTTCCCTCTGACGAATATTATAATTTTTATATCGGTTATCTCAGCAGTCCTGACCACCTGGGGGTTTGTCAGCCCTGTGAGCAGAAGTGTCTTTTCCTGAGAAAAGGCCAGCACATCACTCATCAGGTCAGCACCACATGCTGTACGTACTTCAAACTCATGGTCTCCTGCAACTAATTCCTCTAATTCCAACAAATTAATTACATCAGCTAGCTTCATAAAAATCTCCCTTCGAATCAAATAAATGTCTATTTACAAGTATACTCGACAGAAAGGCTCTGGTCAAGAATATAAAGAAATATCAGAGAGACATAAATGAATTAATCTTAATTTCCGAAAAACCTGGAATATTAATCAATAAGAAATATATTATGAATGAAAATGAAGGTTTTTTTTGCCTTTTGTTTAATATAGAAAATAGTTTTGTTTAATAATTTATTCACTTTTTAAATAAATAATAATATCGCTCGCAACTTTCCCCATGACACAAGTAAATTTTGAATTAAAATATTTAATGTAAATTCTTTATCAATATGGAG
This sequence comes from Halanaerobiales bacterium, assembly GCA_046546395.1. Taxonomy (GTDB): domain Bacteria; phylum Bacillota; class Halanaerobiia; order Halanaerobiales; family DTU029; genus JBDNGI01. The sequence continues at coordinate 4,633 of JBKGXW010000074.1, read as the reverse complement.
GTTTTGAATTTGAATCTAAAGAAAAGACTTATAGATAATCGAAAAAAATTAATATTTCTTTTTTTAATTATTTTACTTATATCAGGTATTTATACAGGATACCTTAGTTTTATACATAACCCCCCTTATAATTTATTACTGAACTGGTTTGAAAACCTATCTACATACAGTATAAATTCTATTGATATGGAAATTGAATTTCTACCGGAGACCCGGAAACTGGAGATGAAGACAGAAATGGATATTATCCCGGAGAAGGCGGGAAATAGACTCTTCATATTTGCACTATCTGATGGTTTAAATATCAGTAGGGCAAGTATAAACGGTAAGTCAGTAAAGGTCTGGAACCTCTGGGTGGCAAATATGATCTGCCTACCTGAAGGAGCACGGAATAGTGAGTTCAACTTTCAACTGGAATATTCCGGCTTCCCAGATGGCTTTTTCAAAAAACACTCTGATGAGTATATATATGCTGATTTTGCTTATTTTGATACCAACAACCTCTATTATCCGTTCACTGCTGGCAAAAATGACAAACCAGAAAAAATCGAAATTACTCTGATTTCTCCAACATATACTCCTGGTATTACAGGTGGTAGATTACTGGAAGAAAAAACAGAGGAAAATAAAGTCTTCAGGACCTGGCAGGGGAGCAGAAACCCTACCCAGGTGGTCTTCGGGAGATTTGTCAATACAATATCTGATGGTCTAGATGGTACCAATGATGATATTAATGATGATATTAATGAAAATCCTATAGATAGTGTTAAAGATGTAAGTATATTTGTTCCCGAAGAATACAGAGAATACAGTGCTACTATTGCCGAAACTGTAAATGAGTTATTGAGTAGATATAATGAAAAACTGGGTACTGCAGACCCAGATTATCTTAACCTGGTGATTCTACCGGGCCACAGTGGCGGCAGATTTAGTAATGGTATGATTACCATTGGCGAAAGCAGACTGGTCTTTGATGAAAATGGTAAACCGGGAAAAGATCTATACAATTTACTGGCTCATGAAATCGGACACTTTTACTGGACTGGAAGTACTGAAATTACCGGAGCTAGTGGTCAGCAATGGTATGTAGAAGGATTTACTGAGTATGCATCAGAATTAATGACAGCTCAAAAATACGGCATATCATTATATATTGAGAACCTCAACAGAAAGATATCCTATTTAAATCATATAGAAGACCAGAAATCTTTACTTGACTATACTTATTGGGAATATTCTAACGTGCCTTATTACAAAGGGACTTTAATGCTGGAAGGTTTAAGAAGGATGGAGGGAAATGACAATGTTCTAAACTTCTTAAATGCTGTCAGGAAAGAACCAGAGAAATTAAAAAATATCGATACTTTATTAAAAGCAGCTCAGGAAGTATTTGGAAAGGACTACAGTCAATACTTCAATTACTGGCTGAATAATACAGAACCCGTTGTATTGAAAATAGAAGATATAGTCTGGAAAGAAAATGAAGTAGTATTAACTATCAGCTCCAACCAGACTCTGGGCCTGCCTCTGGATATCATGTTATCAGGATTAGAAGGGAAAAGGATCATTCAAAGAAGTATAACAGCTGGAAAAAACAAATTTATTATAAAAAACACTGATAATCTTAATTCTGATATTATCACAGCTATTCAATTGGATCCTCACCGCAAGCTATACCGCCTGGAAAAGATGTTTGAATATCCACAAGTGATCAGGCCACTACCTGATGTCAACAGATATGATATAAATGAAGATCAAATTTCACAGTTTTATACAAAACCGGTGAATCTAGAGCTGGATACTATATCTTTTGATCATATAGAGAACTTATCAGATAATTGGATAGATATCAACAGAGAAATAATAATAGATAATCAAACATGGTACCTGGAAAAATTACTGTCGGATTATCATGCTTACTGGGCCATACTCAGATGTGAAGAAGGAGATTTCTATACATACCCCTCCCTGGAACTTAATACAGAAAAAGAACACTTTCTAAGTTCTAATATAATATATATGGATTATGATGCCAACAAAATCTTATTGAAGTGGAATAGAGATAATGAAAACTCCTACTATACAGGGGGCAGTATAATAAATATCCAGTCAATTGCTCAAGAGGATAGTGGTGATGGTCTGGAAATAAGACTGCCTTTACAGAACACAACTGACACAGCACCCTATTTTATCGGAAGAGAGATTCGCTTTTCTAATTATCAAATACAGGTGGAGCGGCTTACCTTTTATGAACTAGGAGCCAGACTTGTTATTGTTTTTGATGATTTAAGAGTTGATGATATCGAGCTCGATAATACTGTTAATGACATTACTAATGGACTTACTAAGGATGAATTTGTAAATGACGAAAATCCTTCTATTTATAAGATTTTGGGGGCTGATATTTATTCCCCTGAAGGTGACTTTCTATCAACTGGAAACTCCAGTTGGATAAGTAGCGGCGGGTATAAACAGCCGGTATTCTCACTGGATATCCCTTTTCTAAATGAGCCAACTCCCCTCATCGCCATGATAAATGGTATTGAGGTAAAGCAGGATTTAAACTTTCTACCTGACTATATTCCCGGCGGCTATCTTTCAGTGGGACTCAATGACAATGAATATAACTGGCAGAACCACACTTCCGGTAGAATTAGAGCAAACAACAATCAGGAAATATATATTCAGGGCTTAATTAACTCAGGAAACATTGGACGCAATATTAGTATGTTTATAGAAAGAGACGATTCACCTAACATCGAAAATGGCCTGTCATCAAACACTCTATATATTGCAGTAGAAGGAAGACCTGGTGATACAGTAAAAGGCTATCTATCACCCTCCTCTCATGGTTTTGACTCTGGCAGTGAATGTAAAAAGTATCTACTTCCTGAAAAAACAATCAGAGAAAATAGTGTCAAAATACCTGTAAAAATCGAGAATATTGAAAACGGGTGGTATAATGTCGGTGTAAATATTGAAAGTAAGGATCGAAATGTTAGTGCTATAGAGTCAAGCAACAACCTATTAGTTTATGAACCAGCCAATATCATTGACCAGGAGCAGTCAATCAGAAAAGAGTTATTTGATTTACTTGAAAATATAAAAAATAATTATCAAAACCGTGGTGATAATATAGAAAGTGAAAATAATAAAGAAAATGAATACGTCAGTGCTGAGAAAGACTTACTGAAGGATTATCCATCAGAATATAAACCCTACTGGTATGAAATATTCAAAGAATATCTACGAAAAGGGGATTTTAAAATAGAGTTACTTGATATAGAACTAGGCGTTGACTATCCGGATAACACCATTTTTAAATACAGATTCAATTTGACAGACGAAAATGAAAACCACATGATTACTATCAGAACAGTCGTTGATGGCGAGGGGATAATTACATCCCCTCTTCTTCGCGATATATGATATAGGAGTAAACTGTACCAGCAAGAGAACTACCCAGCACACAGATCATAACCAATATAAAGCGAATTATATCTCCAAATAGTATACTGATTAACATGATTATTCCAGAGATGAGAAATAATTTACCAGTAAACCTGTGGGTCTTGCGCCAAACCTTCTCACTATCCAGTGTCCAGGGAGATTTAATGCCAAGGAAATAGTTATGTCTTATTCTTGGCATATAATTACCGAATACCAGGAAAAATACTGCCAGTACAAGCACAATGATCCTCCCCACATCAAAGCTATACCCCAGTGCTACCCCGATTACAATAAACTGTAATGCCGCGAAGAAAACAATCAGCAATATCCTGAAAAGCCTATATATTTTACTGAACTTAGGGTAGTTCTTTTTGCTGGGATCTATCAGTGGTGTAACCAGCATCAGTAGAAAGATACCAAGTCCAATGAGAGGCAGCATAAAGGCACCCCAGAAACGATTTACATAACCATCAACTTCACCCTGCAGATTCCAGTGCATTGGCACCTTTTCAGGGAGTTCTGAATAAACAACTATACTTACAATAAACATAGCGGCTACTAGCGCTAATAGAAACCATGTCTTTTTAAATTCAATCTTTATATTGTAATCCTTACTCTCAATTGTATCTTTTTCTTTGTTTACAGATTTATTTTCATCCATAATATACACTCCTTAATAAATAGCGTCATCTTTATATAATACACATTGATATAGTACACAAAGATATAGTACACAATTATTCTAGCATTAGCAAATGCTGCAAAAAGTAGCGTTCTCATCACCCTGCTATCTATTATCTAGATCATCTTTCACAAAATCAAGCACCCAGCCGAACACCTCCTGCATTACTGTCGTATTCAGTGTATAGTAGATATACTGACCTTCTCTTTCTTTATCTACCAGTTCAGCCTGAAATAATAAATTAAGATGATGAGTAATACTTGGTTTGGTCATTTCAAACCTGTCGGCTATTTCCCCTGCTGTCATATCCCCCTGTTTTAGCATTTCCAGTATTTTTCTTCTAGTTTTATCTGAAATAGCCTTAAATAAAATATTCATACCACCCATATTATCACTCTTTCTCTTCTTTCTATCCGCTCCTTATCTGCTTTATCCTATTCCATTTAAAATTTGTTATATATTATATACGATTCTTTATATTAAAATAAATTAATTATATAA